>NZ_FUGD01000080.1 GCF_900162815.1 Psychrobacter pasteurii
CCCAATTGAACACAAAACGGCTACAGCCAAAGTGCTTTTCGATAAGCACCTGCTGTTCACGATTTGGGTAAATGCGATATTTATAGGCTTTAAGCATGGCTTTTTAGTCGACTTGAGTGTCGGTATAACTTAGCATTATTTGCATTTAGCATCAATTATCAGTAATAAACCTAAATCGCATTATCATTGCGCTTACAACCTAACATATCACTTAGTGTTGGTGACTAAATACCGCAGAGAGTGCTTCACTAGGGCTATGCTTGATAGGCTAGAAGAATTCATAACTGACCTTTGTTAAAAATGGGAGGTTGAGCTGTTAGAGTTTCAAGGCGCATCTAACCATGTGCATTTACTGCTTGATATGCACCCCAATATCATGCCAAGTAAGTTTATCAAAAATCTAAAAACAGTAACTAGCCATTTGATGAGAAAAGAATTTGCAGAACATTTGGCAGAGTTTTACTGGAAGCCTGTACTTTGGACTAGGGCATATTGTTTGCTGACCACTGGCGGTGCTACCATTGATACAATTAGGCAATATATCGAAAAACAAGAACGTCCTGACTAGCTCGCCCGTGCGTAATTCTCCACCTAAATCAAAGATTATAGGTGGAGAATTACGCACGATAAGTTAAATTAACTAATAAATCAGATTATAACGTTATATTAGCCACTGTCGCTAGCCTTCATTTTGGTTAAATAGCATTTTTTAGAGGTTAAAAGCCTTTATAGGCCTTATTCACCAATGGTATTACAAGTAATAGTTATCAATGAGTCATTTTTTTGATACTATGCGTGTTAATTTATGATAACTATACCCCTATCCATAAATACATAGGTAATTATCCTTTTGAGTGGTCACCGATTGTGCTAGTGCTATTTATGATTCTAGCAATCTTATCGCTGCTGTTAGGCTCTAATTATCCCTGTTATATAGTAATTTTTTAAGGATTTAATATGAATTTATTCATCCAAGCAGCCCATGCTGCTCCAGAAGCGGCTGGTGGCTCTGCAATGATTATGCAGTGGATTTTCCCGTTGGCTATTTTTGCCATCTTCTACTTCTTAGTAATTAGACCTCAATCTAAGCGTGCTAAAGAGCACCGCAATATGGTTGACTCACTAACTGTAGGCAATGAAGTTATCTTCGCAGGTGGTTTGATGGGCAAAATCAAGTCAATCGAAGGCGATTACGCAGTTGTGGCGCTAAACGATAGAAATGATGTCATGATCCAACGTGCTTCTGTAATTTCCGTGTTGCCTAATGGCACCATTGATGGTTTGCAATAAATAATAGTATTACAACTGTTTAATAATCCAAAAATTGAACCTATTAAGAGTCAAAGGCAAGCCTTCATCTTTTTAGTGTTCGGTTTTTGGATTATATGTTTTAATTAAATTAATTAGAGTGCGCTACACACATAAAGTCTGTCTGCTAAAACAACCGGCTTTATGACACGATAGGGCCATTTTCAGATATCTAAAGCGCGATAATTATTACCTTCGCGTAACTGTATTCAACTGTGTTAAGCCTTTTTCACTGGCCTAGCAACTCGTTTTATATGTTCCTATCTATCGAAGATTGGCTATAGCGTAGCGTTCTACTGTTACCTTCCCTCAAGTGAAGAAGCTACTATGCATTACCCTGCCTGGAAATATTTCTTAATCGTTACCGTGCTCATCATAGCGGGGCTATATGCTCTGCCTAATTTATACCCTGATGAGCCTGCGGTACAAATTACTAGTGCCTCAGCAGGTACCGAGCTGACTGATGAGGTGCTGAATCAATCACAACAACTTCTTGATGAAGCGGGTATCGCTTACCACGACCCTACTTTCTCAGAAAACAGTGCCTTATTACGAGTAGAAGATGGCGCTACGCAGCGCAAGGCCCAAGAAGTCCTACGCCAACAACTTGGTAATGACTATGTTGTGGCTTTAAACTTGGCGCAAACTACGCCTGACTGGCTTCGTAGTATCGGTGCTAAGCCTTTAAAACTAGGTCTCGACTTACGAGGTGGTGTGCGCTTTGTTCTTGAAGTAGATATGGACAAGGCTCTTGAACAACGCTTAAAGACCACTAGCAATGATGTGCGCAGCAGCTTACGTAGTGAACGCGTTCCTGTAAAAGGCATCAATGTTATTGATCAAGGTCTATTGCTTCATTTTAAAGATACCGACTTACGCGATAAAGCACAGCGCATTATCCAGCGTGATCAAGGTACACAGTTTGAAATGCAAGCGTCGATGGACGATCAAGGCCCAGCGTTACGTTTACAATATAATGAAGCGACCTTAAAAGAGATCAATGAATACGCGGTAGGACAAAACTTAACTACCCTACGCAACCGTATTGCAGAACTAGGTGTCTCTGAAGCCTTGGTTCAGTCTCAAGGCAGCAACCGTATTGTGGTTGAATTACCTGGGGTACAAGATACCGCTGAAGCGAAGCGTGTTCTAGGTCGTACTGCTAACCTTGAGTTCCGCTTGGTAGCTGATGAAAACGCAACTTATGCAGGTGGTGTTCCTCCTGCTGGCACTGAAGCCTTCCCCTATATGACTCTTGATGGCCCGCCATCACTATTGAATCGTCAGCCTATTTTAACCGGTGAAAAGGTTCAAGGTGCTACCTCTGGTGTGGATGAAAACGGCTCTCCTGAAGTAAACATTACGCTGGATACTGCCGGCGGTAAGCTGATGCAAAATGCCACCAAAAATGCGGTTGGCAAGCAGATGGCAGTACTGTTTATTGAAAACAAACAAAAAGTGAGCTATGACACAGACCCAGAAACTGGGGAGACTATTGAAACCCGTACCCCTTATGCTGAAACTAAGATTATTAGCCAAGCAAACATTCAAGCGGTACTAGGTTCATCTTTCCGTATTACAGGTCTAGACAGTAATGCAGAAGCTGGCGAATTAGCTCTATTACTTCGCTCAGGTGCTCTTGCAGCCCCTATGTACTTCGTGGAAGAAAGAACCATTGGTCCTTCACTGGGACAGCAAAATATTGATGACGGTCTGTTCTCTACAAAAGTCGGTTACTTACTGGTCTTCTTGTTTATGATCATTTTCTACCGTCTGTTTGGGGTTATTGCAAACGTTGCTCTAGCCTTCAACTTAGTCATCATGGTAGCTGTGCTTTCTATCTTAGGAGCGTCGTTAACCCTACCTGGTATTGCTGGTATTGTATTGACCATCGGTATGGCCGTAGATGCTAACGTTCTGATTTTTGAGCGTATTCGAGAAGAGATTGGCGAAGGGGTAAGACCTAAATCAGCCATTGTGGCTGGCTTCGATCGTGCCTTTAGTAGTATCTTTGATGGTAACATCACCACCTTGTTGGTAGCCATCATCTTATTCTCTATCGGCTCTGGCCCAATTAAAGGGTTTGCTATTACCCTTGCCATTGGTATTTTAAGTTCGTTGTTTACAGCCATTATTGTAACCCGTGCTTTGGTCCATTTGGTTTATGGCAATCGTAAATCTGTCGATAAATTGAGCATAGGCTAGGAGAGAATAATGTCTACTAATAATCAGAATGACAATCAAAATACAAACTCAGGAACGCCGAAAAGCTCAACTCCTGCATACATTGAGGGCGGCCGTCGTCGCAGACGTGGCCCTCGCCGTGATGGTAGAGGTAACAACACGACCCTAAAATCACCCAGCGATAATATCGACCAAGCTGATTTAGAGAACACCCAGTTAGCCACTGCTGCAGACTTAGACTCTGAAGTTTATGAAGATGAAGCGGCATTAGCTGAAGGTGGTATTAAAGCTGTGGGCTCCAAGCGCATCATTCCTTTTATGAAGCTTGAAAAACCCATGGCAATCTTCTCGATCCTGATAGTTTTAATCAGTATAGGGGCATTATTTATTAACGGTCTTAACTTAGGTCTAGACTTCACCGGTGGTGTTTCTGCTGATGTGAAGTATGAGAACCCTGTTGAACAAACAGAAGTTATTCAGTCACTAGAGAAGGCGGGCTTTGATGATGCTGTCGTTCAGTATCTAGGCGGTACAACAGAGCTTTTAGTTCGTTTGCCCCCTCAATCTGACAACGTAGAAGGGCTAAATGAGAGCTTAGGCACCGCTTTAGAGCTGCCAAACAACAGCGCGCAAATCAGTAACGTTAACATCATTGGTAGTCAGGTAGGCGGTGAAGTTTATCTCAGCTCAATGATTGCGATTTTGACTGCACTGGGTATGATGATGCTCTATGTGGCTGTCCGCTTCCAGTTTAAGCTGGCAGTTGGTGCCCTTCTGGCCTTGGTACATGATGCGGTTGTGACCTTAGGTATCTTCGCCTTATTCCAGTTCCCGTTTGACTTGACTGTTTTGGCCGCTATCTTAGCCTTAATTGGTTATTCATTGAACGATACGATTGTAGTCTTTGACCGTATTCGTGAGAACTTTAGAAGAGTTCGTGGCGCCGAACCAAGACAAATCGTTGACTTATCACTAACCGAAACCTTACGTCGTACCATCATGACCATCTCTACCGTCTTGGTTGTGGTTCTAGCCATGTTATTCCTCGGCGGTGATGGTTTGTTCTGGTTCTCTGTTGCCTTCTTTATTGGTCTAATTGCAGGTACTTATTCATCAACTTACATCTCAAGCTCTATTCCTTTAGCAATGGGCTTATCACGTGATGACTTTGTGGTGAAAATCAAGCCTGAGTTCCAAGAAGAAGTGGTTACCTTTAATGATCCAAAATCTTTTGAAGACTAAGTTGTTACTTAATCTGTAATGAGTTTTTGGTAAACCAAACCTCTATATCTACTCATCGTTAGATATGTAACAATAAAAAGCACCTTAGGGTGCTTTTTATTGTTTGGGTCTTTTAATTTAATAAAAGTATTGAGTCTATGAGTCGTATCAAGCCTACCCCATTAGATTTAAGCTATCGCCATATTATTGCAATTGCTGCACCTGTATTGATAGCGAACCTAGCCATGCCTCTGCAAGGGGCTATTGATGTCGGTGTGGTTGGACATTTCCCTAAGTCTGCCCACTTAGCCGGACTGGGTATCGCCTCTCAACTTTGGCTATTGATACTGGTTAGCTTCAACTTCCTGCAATATGCCTCTTCAGGGCTGGCGGCTCAAGCTTTAGGCAGACAAGCCACAGGCACCTCTGATGCTACCGAGCTGTCAGATATTTTATATCGCTCATTGGGTCTGGCTGTAGTATTGGCTATGATTCTTTGGCTGTTGAGGCCCTTTATATTGCCGCTTGGTTTACAGCTTCTAGGAGCACATCCTGAAAGTAGCCAGGCTGCTTACACTTATCTAAGCGTGCGATATTACGGTATCGTCTTTGAGCTTATGAACTATGTGTTTATTGGCTGGTTTGCGGGACAAGGCAAAACCAATCAGATGATGATGGTACAGCTTCTGATTTCAGTGATTAATATTATTCTGACCTTAACTTTCGTATATGTGTTTGATATGGGGTTAGAAGGTGTCGCCTTAGGTACAGTGATTGGCTACGCTGTGGGCTGTATTACTGCCATTGTCTTGGCAAAAATAACCTTGCATGCTGACTCAATTAAATTTAAAACTCTTGCCCCTAGCCTCACCAAGCAAAGACTCACTGAGATATTTGCTTTTGATAAAATGCTGAGCTTATTTTCTCTTAACAAAGATATCTTTATTCGAACTATCTTGCTAACGCTTAGCTTTGCTTGGATTACTCGCCTTTCTGCCCAGCAAGGTGACTTGGTAATGGCTACCAATGCAGTATTGCTACAGGTGCTTAGCATCTCAGCCTTCGCATTAGATGGTGTGGCAGTTGCTGCCGAAAGCTTATCGGGTCAAGCGGCAGCTAGACAGTCCCGACCACAGTTTATGACAGCCGTAAAACGTACTGGCATCATTACCTTTGTGCTGGCCTTAAGCTTAACTATTATATGGGCAATTGCTCTACCTACCTTTTTAAATATCATGACAGATTTACCCGCCGTCACAGAGCTGGCTTTAGATTATCGTTATATCGCCACCCTGCTGCCTTTGATCGGTGCTGGGGCCTATTGGCTCGATGGGATTATGTTTGGTCTCACCGCAGGAGCGAAGATTCGTCAGGTAGCCATTATCGTCTCAGTTATATTTTTCCCATTGACATACCTGGTGTATCAACTATATGGTCAAGAGTATGCTATGCCCGTTGTGTGGTTTGCGGTTTATTGGTTGCTACTGTCCCGCTTTGTCATTGCCGCGGTGATTTTATGGCGTAATCAGCAAAATCTTATTTATAGTAAATAGTAGCCACTTATTTGATTTATGTCGCAAAACTTCATGAAAGAAGTTTCCTAAAAATATTTGTTTCATCATTCAACTAAAAAGGCTTTATTATGTCGGAACTCTCAGAAAAGCTCCCCTTCAAGCCCATACCCACATTATTGGCCATAGCCATTGGCCTTATCATTTGGTTTGTCATACCTACTCCTGAAGGCGTTACCGATAACGCTTGGCACTTATTAGCCCTCTTTGTGGCAACCATCGTGGCCATTATTGGTAAAGCGTTGCCTATTGGCGCATTGGCAATTATCGCCATCAGCTTGGTGGCCTTGACTGGGGTTACCGCAGATACTCCCAAGCAAGCCATGCAAGATGCCTTATCAAGCTTCTCAAGCCCTTTGATTTGGTTAATTGGTATTGCGGTTATGATTTCGCGCGGCCTGATTAAAACAGGCCTAGGGTCTAGGATTGCTTATTACTTTATCTCTATCGTAGGTAAGAAGACCATTGGTATCGCCTACTCTCTTACCGCTGCAGAGTTATTGATTGCCCCTATTACCCCCTCGAACACAGCCCGTGGTGGCGGGATTATTCACCCCATCATGCGCTCTATTGCCAAAAGTTTTGACTCAACGCCTGAACAAGGTACCCAAAATAAAATTGGGCGCTATTTGGCTATGGTTAACTTCCACGCCAACCCGATTACATCAGGTATGTTTATCACCGCTACTGCCCCAAACCCCTTAGTCGTAGACTTGGTTAATAAGGCAACAGGCAGTGAGCTACAGCTGTCTTGGACAACTTGGGCTTTAGCAATGTTCATCCCTGGGATGCTGTGTATCTTAGTCATGCCTTTGATTATCTATATGATTTATCCGCCCGAGATTAAAGCGACGCCTGATGCCAGAAAGTATGCTTCTGAAAACTTGGCAAAATTAGGGGCCATCACTCGCCATGAAAAAATCATGTTGGGTGTGTTTACCCTAATGTTATTACTTTGGGCCAATGTTCCGGCACTAATCTTTGGTGAGCAATTCTCCATCGATGCCACAGCGACTGCTTTTTTAGGTTTGTCAGTACTGTTAATTGCTGGGGTGTTAACTTGGGAAGATGTGCTAAAAGAGAAGTCAGCTTGGGATACCATCGTCTGGTTCGGTGCCTTGGTAATGATGGCAGACTTTTTAAATAAATTAGGCTTAATTGGCTGGTTTTCCTCTAGCATCGAGTCGGCCATCGGCTTGACTGGATTTAGCTGGACAGGTGCGGTCGTCATCTTAACCTTAGTTTATTTATACATGCATTACTTCTTTGCCAGTACCACAGCACACGTTACGGCTATGTTTGCCGCTTTCTATGCGGTTGGTCTTACCTTAGGGGCGCCTCCTATGCTGTATGCCTTAATCTTAGCAGCTGCGGGCAATATCATGATGACTTTGACCCATTATGCTACTGGTACAGCGCCGGTTATCTTTAACTCAGGCTATACCACTTTGCGTGAATGGTGGACCATAGGCTTTATTATGAGTGTGGCGAACCTAGTCATTTGGATTGGCTCAGGACTGATTTGGTGGAAGGTGCTAGGTTATTATTAACTCTTACTAGCTACTGCTAAGACTAACTCTTAGCTACTACTTCATGTAATATTCAATACAAAAAAGCCGATAATCTCTAAGATTATCGGCTTTTTCATTTAAATATATCATTGAAATACAGGCTTATTTAACCGCCATACATTCAATTTCAACTTTGGCACCCAGTGCTAAATCTGCTACCGCAAAAGCAGAACGTACAGGATAAGGCTTAGCCAATTTGGCTTTATAACCTTCGTTGAATTCTGGAAAATCTTCCATATCAGTCAGCATAACCATGCATTTAACTAAGTCTGAGGATTGATAGCCATAGCTTAGTAACGTTTTATTGATATTATCTAAAGCTTGCTCTGTCTCTTTTTTAACGCCGCCCTCAACCAGCTTACCGTCTTTCATACCCAGCTCACCAGATAGATATAAGGTGTTGCCCGCTCTTACTGCTTTCGAAAAAGGCAATGCACCATCTGTGCCATAAAAGATAGGAGTAGTTTTAGATTGAGCTGCAGCCACAGAAGTAGAAGCTTGTTTTACAGGTTGTTCCGCCTGTTTTTGCTCAGCACCTTGCTCAGCCTGTGCAACAGAAGCACCCATTAAGCCAATACCTAGAATAAGTGAACTTGCCATCATTGGTAGTTTCATAATATTTTCCTTGTTATGTATGTTGTATAACTAAAATTCCTCAAAAAAAAGCAGGCTATAAGCCATAAATGCTCATAACCTGCCTTCATACTATCAAGAATAACTACCGAGCTGAGCTGAAAAATGTATAAAATACTTTAATCAGCTCAGATTTGGTTATTAATTTTCCTGTACACCAGTCATGTCCACCGGAGTATCTGGAGTATTGCTTATCACTTCGATACCATTGGCTTTGGCTTTGTCGTTACGCTGCTCTTGTAAGTAGTTTAGGTAATCTTCAGTGATAGTACCTGTGATGTACTTACCGTCAAATACGGCGCAATCAAACCCTTCTACTTTGCTATGCTTGGTATCTTGTACTGCATCAATTAAATCATCTAAATCTTGGAAAATTAGACGATCAGCACCGATGATTTGGCGTACTTCTTCTACCGTGTTTCCTGAAGCGATTAGCTCCGAGCGCACAGGCATATCGATACCGTAAACGTTAGGATACTTAACCGGTGGCGCAGCACTGGCGAAGAATACTTTATTGGCCCCTGCATCACGTGCCATTTGAATAATTTCATGACAAGTGGTACCACGTACAATCGAATCATCTACCAAGAGTACGTTTTTGTTTTTAAACTCTAAAGGAACCGCATTTAGCTTCTGGCGTACAGATTTTTTGCGCTGCTGCTGACCTGGCATAATGAAAGTACGGCCGATATAGCGGTTTTTCATAAAGCCTTCACGGTACTTAACATTTAAGTTAAGCGCAAGCTCCATCGCTGAAGTACGTGAGGTATCTGGAATAGGAATAACCACATCAATATCGTGCTTTTCCCCCCACTCATCACGAATCTTCTCGGCCAACTTCTCACCCATACGCAAACGGGCTTTATAAACTGAGATGTTGTCCATGATTGAGTCAGGACGGGCAAAATATACATACTCAAACATACAAGGAGTGTATTCTTTTGGCTCAGTACATTGATGTGTGTGAAGCTTGTGGTTTAAGTCAATGAAGATGGCTTCACCCGGCTTAACATCACGAACCACTTTAAAGCCAGAACCGGTTAATGCCACAGATTCTGAAGCTACCATGTATTCAGTGTGACCATCAGCAGAAACACGCTCACCATAAATTAGCGGGCGAATACCATTAGGGTCTCTAAAAGCAATCAAGCCTTGGCCTGTAATTAAGGCCACAACACCATAAGCCCCTTCAATACGCTTATACATTGAGCTGATAGCTTCAAAAATTTCATCAGGAGTTGGCTGGGTTTTGCCTAGTGCCTGAATTTCATGTGCCAATACGTTTAACAGAACTTCTGAATCTGAGTTGGTATTTAGATGACGTAAATCATCTTGGTAAAGCTCTTTTGCCAATTTCTCAGCATTGGTTAAATTACCATTATGGGCTAGTGTGATACCATAAGGAGAGTTCACATAAAACGGTTGCGCCTCTGCACTACTTGATGTTCCAGCAGTCGGGTATCTTACATGCCCTACGCCAAACTCACCAATTAGTCGCATCATATGAGGTGTCATAAACACATCACGAACCATACCATTGTCTTTACGCAAATAGAAGCGCCCATCTTTCATGGTCACGATACCAGCGGCATCTTGACCACGGTGTTGAAGCACAGTTAATGCGTCATACAACACTTGGTTGACTGGTTCATGTGCTGCAACACCTACAACTCCACACATACTCTATCCTTTTAAAATAGTCTTTACAGGTTAAAAGATTCATTTAGTAGTGGCTAAATTACACTTATTCACTGATTACTCAGCTTTTTACTTACCAACCCGTTGACCGTGAACTCAATACTTATTGAGCAATAGCCTCTTGGTCCGTCTGTTGCGAGCTAGGCACGTCAATTTGTTGCCATGCCTCACCTAATACTTTTGTTGCAAATTCCTTAGCAAAAGGAGCATAAGGAAGTAGTTCTGGGGCTATGACAGAGGACTGCCATAAAGCCGTATTGACGATAACTGGTGCCGATACACTTAACATAACCAGCACCACCAGTACATTTTTTGCTGCTCCCAAAACGCCACCTGCTAGCTGATCGACAAAGCCTAACTTCAGCCCTTTTACAATGCCGGATACCAGTAACGTCAATATTTGGATAACAATTAAGACCATTAGCACAATAGCTAAGAAGCCAGCCCCGACCTGCAGGACAGGAGAACTAACAAAACCAGCCATATAAGGGGCAACGTCATCTGCCAATCGTGTGGCGGCCAAAAGGGCAATAAACCACCCGACCAGTGAAATAGAGCTACGGATAAAGCCTGAGCTAAATCCTCGCCACAATCCCACCAATACTATGACAGCAATAATGATGTCTAAAAACCCCATGCAATAACCCTAGTTCTTATTCATTAGAAAGTTAATAAATTAAGCCTATCCCTTCACTTTTCAAGTTTTTTTACTTTCAAGCTTTTTACCGTATTAGCCAAAAATTCAATCGGTACAATCGGTAAAAGTTCAGTGGTTAGTTTAGAAACTCACTCAATACTTAGGATATATCTGCTAAGCAGCCCTACTCTACAAATAGAGTGTCGCGGTGACTGGTAATCGCTTCCACACACTGTTGGACTAACCTAGGTCCTTTATAAATCATACCGCTATAAAGCTGAACCATGGAGGCACCGGCATGTATCTTCTGTACCGCTTTATCGCCACTGTCGATACCGCCGACCCCGATAATGGGCAGCTTGCCTTCCAAGCGCTCATGAAACTGTTTAATAATCTGAGTACTTAAATGACCCACAGGACGACCCGATAAGCCTCCCGCCTCATTGCCATGTGGCAAATCTTCTACCCCAGTTCTGCTTAAAGTGGTATTGGTAGCAATAAGACCATCAATTTCAAACTCAATAAGCTGCTTTGAAATATAGTCCACTTGATCTTCAGTCAAGTCAGGCGCCACTTTTAATACCATAGGCACATAAAAACCGTAGTCTGTAGCTAACTGGTTATGACGATTTTTAATACTGTCTAGCAACTCAGTTAATGCATCCCCGCTTTGTAAGTCACGCAAATTCTTGGTATTGGGAGACGAGATATTTACTGTAATATAAGAGGCGTGAGGGTAAACACGGTCCAGGCAATATATGTAGTCATCAACTGCATTTTCAACAGGAGTCACCGCATTTTTTCCGATATTAATGCCGATATTGCCTTGGTATTTACAGTTTTTTACGTTTTGGACCAGCTTATCTACGCCAAGGTTATTAAAGCCCATGCGGTTAATGATGGCATCGGCCTCTTTAATTCTAAACAATCTAGGCTTCTCATTGCCTTGTTGCGGTCGCGGCGTCACAGTGCCCACCTCGATAAAGCCAAAACCAAGCTCGGCTAAAGCATCAATATAACGGCCATTTTTGTCTAGACCTGCGGCCAGACCCACTGGGTTTGAGAACTGTAAACCCATACACTCGGTCGGCAAAGACTGCTGTGAGTAAATAAAACCTAAAGTATGTGTCTTATACGCTTTTTCTAGAAGCTGAAGGGTTAAATCGTGAGCATGCTCAGGGTCTAAATTAAATAAGAAAGGACGTAATAAGGCGTAGGACATAACGCTAGATAACCTGTTATGAAGTAAGTAAATTGGGAGAATTGCTATGGGTCACACTCTTAGATAAAGAAGCTCTTATCATTCAAGATCGAGTTGTGCTCTACTCAGAAGCTGTTGATTATACCAGTATAATCACAGCAAATCATCGATTAGTATGAACTAAAAACGACTGTCGCAACTCCCCTACCTATCATTGCACCGGTCTTTTATCTGTTAAAGCAATCCAACCTTTGACGATACGATAAATTTGCCAAATAAATGAAAATAGAAAAATAAGCCCACCTAATGCAGCCAGTCCTGTAGAGCCTAGTGCCACGTTTGAGCTGTCCGAAAACACCCCAAGACCTAGTCCACCAAGGCCTATCACCGCCATTACAATACCGATAACTGCAAACACGATGCTGTACCAGAAGGTTTTAATCTGCCAATCAAAGTGTGTGGCAAGCCACGTATGCTCTGCTTGTTGACGGCGGGCATAGTTCATGATGATGGGCACTATCCACAGCAAGCCTGCGGTAAAGTAGCTTAATACATATAACAAATAAGTAATATGGTTATAGCGAATCAAAGCTTCTTCTTGCTGTTTACTAATAACCAGCTGAGACTGACCCATACCTGTTGTCACCAGCTGGGAGTGCTGCAGACGACTGCTATCCATACCAGACACAGGTATCTTTAAATCTGGCTCTTGAAGCTTTGAAGTTTGGCGGATATCACGATTATTATCCATAACACTCCCCTTTTATTAATAACAATGACCCAGCTATTTGTGCGACCAGCTCATAGTTTTAGCTTAGCCATTACGAGTATTGCTTTGGCACGTAACGCTCTACTTCACTGCCCATATCGGCAGCAATAAAGTCAGCATCAAACACACGGGCTTCTGCCAACTGATAAGGCTCTGGTGTATCTGCAGTCAGTAGCGCTGCCATTTTTGCCACAATCGGCATATGACATACTACCACCACACACTCCCCTTCCACATCCATCAAGGAATGCAAAGCAGGCATAGCGTTATCATCTGGCGTGATGTCTGAGTGCACCTTTACTGGCACATCAGGCTTAAGAGCCGTTAGCGCCTGCAAGGTTTGCTGCGCTCTTACATAAGGGCTAACTACGAACACATCCGGATCATAGTTGTCTACAATATATTGGGCTGTCTCAGCGGCTTGTTGCTGCCCAAGCTTAGTAAGTGTACGTTTTGAGTCTTGCTGAGTTTGATACTCAGCTTCCCCATGACGCATTAAAATAACTTTCATAGTTTTATCCGTCATCCGTCCTATTGGTCCGGCATGCCTGCTGTCATTTGTGCATTTAATGCTTCATTGCTGTATTCATGAGGCATAACGAACTCAACATCACTTCTAAAGCCAGACTCCATTAGGTTTAACGCCACACCTAAGGCAGCTTGATCATCAAATATGACCGCGTGTAGTGCATGAGTAATGGGCATATAAATACCTAGCTTCATCGCTTTTTCGTGCACTTGCTGAATGGTATTAACCCCTTCGGCAGTTTGACCTAGTTTTTTAATGGCCGCCTCTAAGCTTAAGCCTTTACCCAGCATATTACCGATACGGTAGTTACGGCTTAGCTCTGAGCTACAGGTCGCGTATAAATCACCAACACCTGATAAGCCTAAGAAGGTTAGCGGATTGGCACCAGAGGCAACCCCAAAGCGGCTCATCTCTGCTAAAGCACGAGTTAACAACATGGCCTTAGTATTCTCGCCCACATTGTAAGAGGCCGCCATACCCATAGAGATGGCATAAATATTCTTCAATGCGCCTCCCAGCTCAACGCCTTTGATATCATCAGAAGCAAAGATTCTAAAGAAGGCGCTGTGTAGTGCAGATTGGACAGCATGACGCAGTAGCTCTGAGTCACTGGCAATGACTGAAGCAGAAGGCATATTCTGCATAATCTCAACGGCTAAGTTAGGGCCAGACATTACCCCAAAGTTCACTCCCGGCAGCTCTTGCTCAATGATATCACTCATCAAGCTAAACGTATCCTTCTCCATGCCTTTGGTTAAAGACACAATAGACTGACCACTTAAATAAGGACGAATATTTTTTAGTGTCTCTCTAAAAGCAGAGCTGGGAACTGCCACAAAGATAATGTCTTTATCTTGAACAGCGGTCTTTAAATCATGCTCAAATTTTAAGCGCTCATCTAAAGTATAGCCTGGTAAATATTTCTTATTAACCCGGTTCTTTTGCAAAGACTTCACAGTACGCTTATTACGAACCCATAAGGTTGAATCACATCCATTACGAGCCGCTAAGTTGGACATAGCCGTACCAAAGCTACCGCCCCCTAAGAAGGCCAAACGCAGCTGATGCGGTGCATTAGAACCTTTTGGCTTACTCATGTTATCACGTACGGTTTTCTCAATCTCTTCAGGATTAATTGCTGATTGATCCCGCTTAGCTTTCGCCCCTACTTTGGTCGCTTTGTCAAAGAGGCTGGCTAAGATACCAGAGTTGAATACAGACTTTTCTTCACCTGACTCAGTGTCAGTAGCTTCTGTATTAGCAGCCGTCTGTGCTTGATCCATTTCTTTATCTTCAACTTCATTGTTTTTTTTGTCAGCTGACATAATCTTGCTCTCTATGTTTTAACAGGTTTGAGTTTTTAAATGTTTTTATTATAAGCGGTTGATGATGCGGTTCAATCTCTGATTTATTCTGCTTCGTAGGTTATAAAATCAGTCGTATCAATCTCACCTCGGCCTGGCATCTGGCAGTGAGTACTTCCTACATAGACAAAAGCGGTGACGTAATCTTCAGAACCGACATTAAAATAGCTCTTCACAGCCGGCTCGTTAGCCAAAGGTCCTGTGCGCCACACTGTGCTAAATCCTTGGGCTTTTAAAGCCAATATTAGATTTTGTACCGCAGCACCTGTACTTAGTAGCTGCTCAAAAGGCGGCACCTTTTCGTGATACTGCATACGCGTGACCACAGTGATAATCATTGGCGCTCTTAGGGGCATCTTTAACGTTTTCTCAACGGTCCGTTCATCCAGCTCTTGTCCTTCACGCTGAGCCTTGGCTTTTGCTGCTGCTAGTAGTGCCCGACCAAAATCATGTCTTTTTTGACCCTCTGTGACAATAAACCGCCAAGGTTGTAACTTTTTATGGTCAGGGGCGGTCATCGCACAAGCGATAGCCGCTTCAATTTGATCCTTCTTTGGAGCAGGTATGGTTAAATTCCCAATACTACGACGAGATTTTATCCAATTAATAACTTGCTCATCTGTGACTTTAGTCGACTGAGCATTATCTTCAGTACTGTCTGCCCTACTCTCTGTATTTTTTACTAAATCATTATCAAAATTTTGGTCGGTCATAATAGCCTCTATTTATAATTATTCCTTTAAGTGTATTAACTATTAAATGTATAAATGTGGTAACGATGAGCCAAGTTACTTAAGCTAAGTTATTCAAGCTAAATTACTTAAAGCTGAATCATTTATTTGTCTTTATCGAGTTCATTACTAACTATTTCATTACTAACTATATTGGTACTTATCTGATTTTTTACAATATTTATTACCAAACTGCTACTTATCTGATAGTTTGAAAAAGGACAGGGCGTATTAAAAAAAGTAAGGCAGGTGTTAGGATAGGATTGAAAAAATCAAAAACTAGGCTGGGCTGTACATTAAACCCAAAAACCCCAAAAAAATAAGCAGACAGTCAAAACTGTATAAGACAAGCCCACCGCTACTTATTATAAGCAACGGTGGTTCTTAAAAACGTTGGACCTTAAATAAGTAGGCCTTGGCGTTAAGCAGTAACCCTATGCTATGGCAGATACTGGCGGTTTAACATCCGCATTTTGACCACGATGGCGTAAATAGTGATCTAGCAGTACGATGGCGAGCATGGCTTCAGCAATAGGAGTTGCTCTAACACCCACACAAGGGTCGTGACGACCTTTGGTTAGCATTTCTATAGCATTGCCTTCGACATCGATGCTCTTGCCTGGAGTAGTAATACTAGAGGTGGGCTTAAGTGCAATACTTACCTTGATGTCTTGGCCTGAGGAGATTCCCCCTAAGATACCACCTGAGTGATTGGCCGTGAAACCTTCTGGGGTTAGTTCATCACGCGAGGTGTGCCCAAACTGCTCAGCGACATTCATGCCATCGCCAATCTCCACACCTTTTACCGCATTAATACTCATCATTGCATGAGCAATATCAGCATCAAGACGATCAAAGACAGGCTCTCCTAAACCAACAGGCACTCCAGAAGCAATAACCTCAAGTTTTGCCCCGCAGCTGGTACCCTCTCTTCTTAAACGCTCAATTAAAGCCTCAAATCTTGGAATGGCCTCGGCATCGGCACAGAAAAAAGGATTGCTATTAACAAATTGCCAATCAATATTGGCAGGGTCTTGTACGGCTGTGGCCTCATTGCCCATCTGAACCACATGACCTTGAATCGTAATACCAAGGCGCTGCTGCAAGTATTTTTTGGCAATCGCGCCAGCTGCTACCCGCATCGCTGTTTCGCGGGCTGAAGAGCGACCACCGCCTCGGTAGTCACGAAAGCCATACTTCATACTATAAGTATAGTCGGCATGACCGGGTCTAAAGGTGTCTTTGATATCACTGTAGTCTTTTGACTTTTGATTGGTATTGCGAATCAATAGACCAATTGAGGTGCCTGTGGTTTTGCCTTCAAACACCCCAGAAATGATTTCGACTTCATCTGGCTCACGGCGCTGGGTAGCAAACTTAGAAGTGCCCGGCTTACGGCGATCTAAATCTACCTGTAAGTCAGCGCTGCTCAACTCCATGCCTGGTGGAATACCATCCACTATCGCCAACAGTCCCTCGCCATGTGATTCGCCACATGTCGTTACCCTAAACACCTGTCCAATACTGTTCCCTGCCATAACTTCTGCCCATTTTTTTCTAGTTAAATTTACCCATCCACTTTATCAATCCTTATCACTTTCACAAGTTCTATCTGTGGATGGGCAGTGTATAACGTCTTACGAGTCTAATTGCGCCACTTGAGCGGCAAATAAATGACGATTATTTAACAACTCATCACGATCAATAGCAAAGACACCGCTACCGCCACGAGCAAAGCTTAACCAGTTAAATTGAATTTCAGGATAAGCCTGACGTAATGCCCAGTCACTGTCCCCTACTTCACAGACCAACAGACCTTCTGGTGATAGGTAATCTGCAGCTTCATTTAAAATTTTATGAACTAAGTCTAAGCCATCTTGACCGGCAGCCAGCGCATGCTCTGGCTCATGGATAAACTCAGGAGGAAGCTCTGCCATAGCCGCCGCATCCACATACGGAGGGTTAGTAACAATCAATTCGTACTGGTTTTCAGCAGGAATTTTGTCAAATAAATCAGACTCAATTAGATTTAATTGATGCTCCATACCATGATGCTCTACGTTGACCGCCGCCACTTCTAGAGCTGAATTATCAATGTCTGCTGCATCTACTAAGGCATCTCTAAATCGGCTAGCCAGCGCCACTGCGATACAAGCTGAACCTGTACACAGGTCTAAGATACGCTCTGGCTGATAAAGCTGCTTATCTTCTAACCCATGTAGATAAAATGAAGGTCTATCAGGAGTAGAGTCTGCACCTAATGGCTGAGCCCTCTCATTGGTCTCAAAATACGGATAAAACTGCTGACGGATTAGCTCGGCGATAGGTGATCTTGGAATAAGAACTCGTTCATCGACATAAAACGGTAGGTCACAAAAGTAAGCCAAATTAACTAAGTAGCTTAGAGGCTGACGATATACGATGCGTGACTGAAGTAAGGCCAAGACTTCTGCTTTTTCTGAAGAGGTTAAACGGCAGTCAAGGATTTGCTCATCTGCAGACCAATCCAGCGATAAAGTATGCAATACAATAGCAGCGGCTTCAGCAAAGACATCATTGGTCCCTTGTGCCACAACCACATCATAAGTGCGCAGCTGAGTCACACAAAAGCGGATAAAATCACGAATGGTATAAAGTGATTCAGCCGCTTCATGACTGGCGGCTAGTAACTCATCAAACTCGCCATTTAACGAATTATCGAAGGCGTCTTCTTCCAAAGCTCCTTCTTCAGAGCCTTGAATTTGAGCCAATAAAGCTTGAGCATCTAACGAAGATAAAGAGCGGTTTGAATTGGTTGTCTCGTCTAGATTTGAGTTATCTGTTGACATAGTTAATCTGCTATTCCCATTACTGAGTTAATTTCTAAAGTAAAACTTCTAATGCTTCATTCTATCTGATATTAATCAAATCTGATATTAATAAAAACTTGGATAGTTTTACAGGCCTGCCCATTATAACCAACATTTTTTGCAAGGCACTATAATTCTCACTAGACCACTTTAATCTTAATGTCCAAGTGGTAGCCTCTTTATCAAAACCTAGCCTTTAATTGGCCTTTAATTAGCGATAATCACTTCTTTATAGATTTAGATAAGCTTTAGATAGCACAATTGTTACAGTTACTTTCAATTTTGTGGTAAACATTTGCCACTAGCTGCTTTTCATCGCATAATAGCAACACCTTTATTATTGTGAATAACTGTATGACTATGAACGCTAAACTTACCCTTACCAAAATGCCAACTAAATTCGCGCCTAAGCTACTTGCAACGACTGTCGCAGCTACCTTATTTGCTTTTAGTGGCTCTGCAATTGCTGAGACAACTCCTAAGGCTAAGCCAGTTGATAGCCTTCAGAAATTAATTAATGATACGGAGAGCGAAAACAAACGTGCTGCCCTTGCCAAAGCGAAGCAGGCAGATGAAAGTGCTGAATTGGCCAGTGATGACGCTGACGATGTGGCCATTCAAGCTCAGGTCAACAGTGAAATTGCCGAACAATCTGAAGAAGATGCTGAGTCTGGTCAGGCCGTAGCGATCGCTACTCCGACTTTAGATGACGACTCTATTAAGAGCATTGAAAATAAAGACGGCAAAATCTATAAAACTACCAACCTGTCAAACTATGCTCGTGCGGTAAACAGTGCAGTTTGGACCCCAAATATGCGCAGAAACACAGCCATGACTGTGAAAATGCAAGCCCTACTAGATTGGAACCATGCTTCACCAGGCCCTATTGATGGTGGCTGGGGCATGAATAGTACCAAAGCTGTGGCTAACTTCCAGACCATGAAAGGTTTACCTAGCACCGGTAAAATGAACGCAGCTACTTGGAATGCGTTAACTAAGAATATCGACCCAAATCAGCCGGTATTGGTGGAATACACTCTGACCAAAGATGATGTGAATACCAACTTTGTGCAGACGCCTTCTGGCTCAGCCGCTAAGTCAAAGATGAAAGGTTTGTACTATCAAAACATCAAAGAGATGTTAGGTGAGCGCTTCCACATGGATGTTCGCTATCTTGAGAAGCTAAACAAAGGTAAGAGCTTTACTGAAGGGGAAACCATCACCGTTATTAACGTGGGTACGCCATTAAAAGCTAAGATTAACCGTGTGGTAGCAGACAAGGCTTCAAAAACTTTGTATGCCTATAATGGAGATAAGCTGGTAGCGACTTATCCGACGACTGTGGGCAGCACTGCAACCCCTTCACCAACCGGTACCTTCAAGATTGTCAACAAAGTGAAAATGCCTTGGTATAAATCTACTGTGAAAAGTGGTGACAAAAAAGAAGTGTTCATGCTACCTCCAGGACCAAACAACCCTGTGGGTGTAGTATGGATGGGTCTGTCTAAACCTTCATATGGTATCCATGGTTCTCCAGTACCAGAAGGCATTAGCCGTCAAGCTTCTGCAGGCTGTGTGCGTTTGACTAACTGGGACGTACTTGAAGTCTACGCAAACATTGAAAATGGGGCTTCAGTAGAGCTCAAGTAAACTGGGCTTAAGTAAGCTGGCTATTTTATAAATATTGACGTTAATAAATCGATAACAAGTAGAAAAAGGGCTCGTTATGTCAAAACATTTGAGTATTATAGATCGTGCTATTGTTGGCTTTGATAGCAGTTTGCGCTCCATAATTCCCCATTCAAATCAGACTGCGCGCCCCCTACCTGTCAGCTCTGATGAAATGCCTGAGCTTTCTATCAATGAGTCTCGCCATGTGGCGGGGCTTATGCGTATTAACCACACTGGCGAAGTCTGTGCCCAAGGCCTGTATCACGGTCAAGCTTTCACCGCAAAAGATAACCAAGTTAAGCAGGCCATGCAGCATTCTGCTGACGAGGAGATTGATCACCTGGTATGGTGCGAGACTCGTCTTGATGAGCTAGGTAGCCACCCCAGTGTATTTACGCCCGTTTGGTACGGATTGTCTTTTGGTCTAGGGGCTATTGCAGGTCTTATTTCTGATGAATTTAGCTTAGGATTTGTGGCAGAGACAGAAGCTCAAGTGAGCGAGCATTTGCAAGAGCACATCGACTTATTACCAGAACAAGATATTCGCAGTAAAGAGATTTTGGCCCAAATGAATATAGAGGAGCTTGAGCACCGCGAAGCTGCTCTAAATCATGGAGGCAAAGCCTTATCAGCCCCTGTTCGCGTGTCTATGCGCTGGATGGCCAATCGCATGAAAGGTTTGGCTTATCATTTATAATTTATAGTTTTTGGCTCAATCTAACTTTTATTTTTCGATTTTCTAAGTGGCGTGCTCACTTCTTTAGTAAATGATAATCAAAGTTTACAACTGGCCTCTTTAATGCTTTTTATAAAATTGCTATGTTATAGCACTTATTATATTGAATAGTCCTAGCTAGCGGCTCAATACTGAACTAATAACTATCAGACAGATTTAGCCGCTATGCTAGTTGTGTAATTTTGGATATATAACCCGCATCATTAATTAATATTGATTATAAGGACCTAATAATGAATAAATCGGTATCTGCGAAACTTGTTTCAAGTGCTCTTTTAGTAAGCTTGGTTGCCACAGGCTGTGAGTCTCTTCCCGTCCCTGGTATTGGCTCATCTTCTAGCAGTACAGCGGTAGTAGACAATACTGATACGGCAGCTGCCATCGAAGCAGACACCACAGGTGGTAAGGTATTCAAAGTTAAGTATGATTCCAATGAATTAAAAAATGATCCTTTAGTTAATTCAGTAGACATCACCGCAACTAACTTACCTGGTATCCCAACCCCAAATGTTGCAGTATCAGATGTCAACTACATCCCGACCGTATTAATTCCTAAAACTCGCAACAATCCAGATGAGCAGTTAGATGTAAGTTTATTAGATGATTTCATCAACGAAATTAGTCCAAACGCTCGCCACTATCCACCAAACTTCAACAGCAAATCTGATCAGTACTATGCCAAAGAGAAGCTAAAAGAGTTAGAAAAGTGGCTACGTCCTTTTGCAGAAGATGAAAACGCTTCCTACGAAGTATTACTAAGAGCTGCTAAATTAAACGGTATGGGCCGTAACTTAGACTTAGGCTCTAACTTCGCAGTACGTGGCAGTACTTTTATTGCCAAAGCGATTGATAGACAGCCTAATAGTGCTGAAGCAAACTTCATCTATGGCATGATGTTATCTGAAGGTGGTGGCTTTAAAGAAGGTAAAAAATACCTAATGAAGGCAGCTTCTCAAAGCTACAAAGAAGCTGAGCAGAGCTTAGCACAGGCTGACCTGCTTAATGATAACCGTCCTGCAGCGCTATCTCGCTTGAAATCTTTACAGCAAAAGCACCCTAACGATGCCACTATTGCTAAGCAAATTGAAATCGTTGAAGCAGGTAAATACTATATTTGGGACTTACCTACTGCAAAATAAGTTCAATAAAAAGAGGCACTAACGCTCTTTGATTACCTATCAATGAGTCTATTTCGCTCAAAAAATAAAGCCACTTAATTGTGGCTTTATTTTTTTCTATTAATTACTTTATCTCTACCTTTTAGCTTAGATGTATTCTTACCCCACTCCTCTACCTCCTTGATATCTGCTGTGTTATTTCATAGCAATTTATTAAAAATAAGGTATTATAATTTTCAATAGCTTTATTTTTATTCTATTTAATTAAATGAAACCCACGGTTTTATTTGTCTAAGTCATTGATGATGGACATCTTTATGCACAGTAACTTTAAAATATCTAAATTGGCTACCTGCTTTGCCTTAGCATCAAGTGTTTTAGTCATGGCTTCTTGTAGCACAGTTTCCGTTAGCCAAAAAAACTCAAGCAGAACCATTGCCGACAACCGAGGTAATATCGTCACTCGGCCCACTTTAAGCAACAAAAGCGCCTCGCAACTACTTTCGGTAGGTATGCCTGAAGATCAGTGCTTGGAGGACTTTAATAAATGCCTAAACCGAATTGATAAAGGCATTTTAAATAAAGATAATAAAGGACATCTGGCATTATTAGCCGAACTACACCTAGCCAAAGCTAGGTCTATTGCGGATTCTGAAACCTGTGTCAAAAGAATTATCCGCGCTCCTATTGACCCTTATTATGCCAATGCCCCCAAAACGGCAGAACAACACGCCGCCTCACTACTGTACTTACGAGAATGTAATACTGCGTACCGCGATCACTTATTGAGCGCCATTAAATACAGTTACGCCTACCTGTTCTATGCCCAGTTAAACCCCAACGCCAATAAACAAAAAAAGATACTAACCAAGCCTAATAATTTATCGACCAATTTAGATATTCAAACTCAAGATGTCTATGAAGCTGCTTCTGATGCCCTAATCAAGCAGCTGTACTCTAATAAAGATCATACCCAGCAGTCCGATAAGATTACCTCTTTTATCGAGCCAGAACTCACCAATGACCCTAAGCATTCAAACGCTAACAAGTCGGGTTATCCCAATGGTGTTAAATATGGTGATCAGATTAAGGTACTTAACTTCACCTTCCCTCCAATTAAAGAAGACAAATATTTGGCTGAAATTGTGGCTGCTAAGCAAAAGTTAGAAAAAGAGTCAGGCCGACCTACTGACGAGCCGACCACTGACTTTAAGGCTTTAATTAATAAAGGGGTAACCACCTCTATTGACCTGTATCTACCCAATGAGCCTGAGTATCTACAAAACACGGAAACCCATAATAAGAGTATTGATGAGCTTTATGCTAGCCATGACTTAAGCTTCTCTGGCCTAAACACCATCAGTGAACGTGAAGGTGTTGGCATCAGCTATGTTACCTTGTTTGATGAGCGCCTTAATACTTCAGTAAAAGGCTTAATCACCTCGGATAATAAGAAACTAAACTCAGAAAACCCAATGGATAGGATTCACCTAACCGGCAACTTACTGTTGACTGGCGTGGTTTTACCACAAGGAGAGACTCTACAAGAAGTTTTAGGCAGTAATAATTACGATATTAAGCTGTACAACCCACATCATACCGAGAGCATTGATATCCTTGGCGAGCCTTACTACTTAGCCGCTAACTTCTCAGCAAGTTATGGCATGTGGTTGGCTGAAAACCGTCTAGATAATGTGGGCTACTTTAACTTGTTATCTAAGCAGCAAAGCTTAGTCCTGCCTCATCTGTTTATGCTGGAGCCTTATGATCCTAATAAGCGCATTATCATTATGCTGCATGGATTGGCCTCAAGCCCAGCCACTTGGATCAGTATCACCAACGATATCTCAAGTGACAGTGAGCTGCGTGAGAATTATCAAGTGTGGCAGATTTTCTATCCCACAAATATCCCAATTTTAGAAAACCGTTATAGAATTCAAGAGCTTATTGAGACGGCATACAACATTAATGACCCCAACTCACAGCACATAGCCAGCAAAAACTCAGTATTAATTGGCCATAGTATGGGCGCAGTTATTGGACGCATGTTGGTCTCTAATGAGAAGCTTCAAGATAAATTTCACCGCTTAAGCCAAGAAGAAAATACCCTGCGCCTGAGCAAGCTGGTTAACAATGAGCTGGATAGAGAGAACCTGCTAAATAGATTGCAGTTAAATCAGCTAAAAAGTGTTGATACCGCGGTATTTATTTCTGCTCCTTTTAGAGGCACAGACTTCGCTGACAGATGGTTTACTCAGTTATTAAGACGGGTGGTACATTTGCCGCTTGGCTTTATCCAGACCATTACCGGCAACTTGGCCAGTATTGCCAGTGAGGGTGAGCTTGCTAGTAACCCTCTTGGGGCTCTGTATTTCCAAAATGGCGCCAGTCAATTAAGTGACAAGTCCTCTTTTATGAAGCTGACTTCAGACTTGCAAATTGCTGACGATGTGACATATCACTCCATTATTGCCAATAGAGACTCAGACATTTATAACGGCTTTATGCGATTAAGGCTATCAACAGCGCCTAGCACCAGTTTATCCGATACTAAGGCTCCTGATGTGCTGAAAGCGGGGGTTAACCTATCGTCTTTTGAAGAAGAGGATTCTGAGGGTGCGATTGATGATGCCGCTGATAAGCTTGAGGATATCACCACAGATATCGCTGAGACAGTGGCACCTGCTATGTCTGATGGCATTGTACCTTATGGCAGCTCTCACTTAGAAGGTGCAGCTTCTGAGACCATTATTAAAGGCGGTCATAGTATTCAGGATACTCCAGAGGCGGTGTTAACTTTACGCAAAATTTTACATCAGCATTTAAAACAGCACCCCATTGACACTGAGCGCCAATAGTCTTTGAGCGACTTAACTTACACTTAACGTAATTAACTCAAAAAAACAGACACATAAAGCGTCTGTTTTTTTGTCTTTTTAACTTTACTGCTCAAGAGCTTGTTGAACTGGCTTAAAGCTACGTCTGTGCTGCGGCAATACTCCCAACTGCTGAATGGCTTCGATATGAGCCTTAGTCGGATAGCCTTTATGACCTTCTAAGCCGTAGCCTGGGTATGTGGCCCCATCAGCGATAAGCTGTCTATCACGACTGACTTTGGCCAACACACTCGCCGCCGCTATGGCACTGTGGCGGGCATCACCTTTTACCCACGCCTCACCATAAACCGAGCACTTTGACCCTCGGAAGTTACCGATTCCATATTGCTGTAATAACGACCAGTCTAAATCGGGTAATTTATTACCATCTACCAATAAATTAAACCGTATATTTGGCTCAGTTGTATTTGCCAAATTTGGACGCAAGGCGCCTACAACAGCAATCATCAGCTGCTCGCCAGCCAACCGCATACCAAGCATAGTGGCTTGTAGTATATTCACCTCATCGATGACTGCTGCCGGAATTTCAACGATTATATAGGCCAAAGCGTGCTGCTTAATAGGATCAAAAAGACGCTCTCGTTTTGCTTCGGTTAGTTTTTTTGAGTCAGTGAGTATCGATAGTGCGGTATCTTGCAAAGGATTTTGCTCAATTTCAGCAGACCACTTGCTGGGCAAAATAGCCCCTGACACAACCACACTGCCATACAACGGCCCTCGCCCTACCTCATCAATACCTATATCAAAAGTTAATAAGTCAGCATTTTGAGAAGCTGCTTCTATAGCTACCGTATTAAGGGGGGTCTCAAGGTTTTGTAGCTCATCTTTTAGCAGCTGCTGGTCGATATTACCCTCAATTTTAATGGGCGCAGCTAGTGGCAAAGGTAAACTACTTTGTGCCGTAGAAGAAGGTAAAGCTAATTCAGTCAGGGTTTGGTAAAAAGGGGTCATTAAAAAGCTGCTTAGTAATTAGTAAAAATAGATAAATAAGGGATTAGCTCAGTTTGGCCTACAACTTATGACTTATTAACAAGATTGTGGTTTATATAATCATGCCAAGCATTAACGACCGCTGATACAGCACTTTGACTGCTTTGCTGCTTTAACCAAGTAGAGGTCTCATCCAAACGAGTTAACTGCTCTTGGTAAGCCTGTGGTGTCATCAAACGTGTCACAGTACGGCAAATATTATCACCATTGGCCTGCTCTTGAAGAAGCTCAGGCACAATCTCCTCTCCTGCCAATATATTTGGCAAAGATACATAAGGCACTTTCACCAATCGCTTCGCTATCGCATAGGTCAGCTTTTTCATCTGATAGACCACGACCATTGGGCGATTGAGCAGCATAGCCTCTAATGTGGCCGTACCAGAGGCGAGAACAATCAAATCTGACATGGCCATGATAGATTGGCTAAAGTGTTGCTGCTGCTGAGTTTCATCATAGGCTACTGCTACAGCTTTTCTCAGTGATTCATCTTGACGCTCTATCAAATCTTTTACGATGTACTGATGATTCTTGTCTACTGTTGGGACAACAAAGCAGAGCTTTTCATCTACCAATAACAGCCGGCTCACAGCATTTAGCATCAATGGCAAAATAGCATTAATCTCTGAGCGTCTAGAGCCTGGCATCAAGCAAATCATCTGGCTAATGTCTTCTTTACGATTGGCAAAAAAGTTATGCAGCTCTGAGTTGTTCCAAATAAGTTCACGACGCTGCTCATGAGTCTCAATCTCAACCAAATCTTGTGGCAGGTTATGCAGTAGAGGGTGACCCACACAAACCGCAGGATGATTGTGGCGCTGATATACTTCAAGCTCGAACGGGAAGAGACACAGTACTAAATGAGTGGCTTTCTTGATAGACTCAATACGAGACTCACGCCAAGCCCAAATTGAGGGACTGACGTACTGCACACAAAAGACCCCTTTGGGCTTTAGCTTTTTGGCTACTCTTAAGTTAAAGTCTGGCGCATCAATACCAACAAACCAATCTATCTGTGCCTTGCTAAAAGCAGAAACCAACTCTGAACGGGCTTTTAATAGGTCTGGCAACTGCGACATCACCTCTACCAAGCCCATTACCGCCAAGCGCTCTAATGGAAATAAAGACTGCAGACCTTGTGACTTCATCTTAGGGCCACCCACCCCTACCCAAACGACATCTTCAATAAGATCGTTTACTTGGGCCATAAAATCTGCACCCAAGCTATCTCCCGAAGCTTCTCCTGCAACTATGCCAATCACTAACGGCTTGGTAGGATCTTGAGTGTTCATAGGTTTGGTCTGGCCTGAAGCACTTGCTAACATAGCTAACTCTACTTTATTATCAAAGGATTAGAAGGAACTTAGACTCTGGGTATGACAGGCATGATAAAAATCATCGAATCAGAGCAACAGTATAACAAAAATTTGTAAGGGTCATTCCCCATATGAAGCAATAAGGACAGCTTAACACTTGTCAATCTTAGAATAAGCCTCCATAATAAAGTTATCCCTAAATAAAAGTTATGACTTATTGAGCGAACAAGTACTTGCCCAAATGAACGTTATAAACCTATGATATTTAAGCTTATAAGTTATTCCTATAATTACCACAACTTACCTTATAACGTTATACCAAAAATTAACTTCCCAATGTTTTTAACAATATTTTAAACTAGGCAATATGATTATGACTATAAACTCGACTACCCACACAGCAGATATTGATGACGTGAATATTGAAAAATTTATCCCTTTAATTACTCCTGCTAGCCTGAAAGCCGAGTATCCACTATCTCCAGCCGCTTATGACACCGTACTAAAGGGTCGTACTACTATCCAGAATATTTTAGATGGTACCGATAAGCGACTTTTGGTAGTGGTCGGTCCTTGCTCTATCCATGATGTGGAAGCCGCTCATGAATATGCCGACAAATTGGTTAAGCTTGCAGAAGAACTTAAAGACAGTATTTACATCGTGATGCGTGTCTACTTCGAGAAGCCTCGTACCACTGTGGGCTGGAAAGGTCTAATTAACGACCCTGATATGAATGACAGCTTCGATATTGAAAAAGGTCTACGTACCGCTCGTAAGCTATTATTGGATCTAAACGAAAAGGGCTTGCCTTGTGCTACTGAGGCTCTTGATCCTAATACACCGCAGTATATGCAAGACCTAATCAGCTGGTCAGCCATTGGTGCGCGTACCACAGAGAGTCAAACTCACCGTGAAATGAGCTCTGGCCTATCGTGCCCTGTAGGTTTCAAAAACGGAACGGATGGTGGCATGACTGTTGCAGTTAACGCTATGAATGCCGTGAAATCAGGCCACAACTTCCTAGGTCTATCTAGCGATGGTCAGGTATGTATCATCAAATCAAAAGGCAACCCATACGCTCACGTGGTACTGCGCGGCGGTAACGGTAAGCCAAACTATGACCAGTCTTCAGTTGAGCAGGCTGAAAATGAGCTAGAAAAAGGCAATGCCATGGTGAAAATCATGATTGACTCAAGCCATGCCAACTCAGGCAAAGACCCTTACTTACAGCCTATGGTTATCCAAAACGTGGCTGAGCAAATTAGTAATGGCAACAAATCTATCATGGGCCTTATGATTGAAAGTCACCTAAAAGGTGGTAACCAAAAGCTAACCAGCGACCCAAGCCAGCTTGAGTACGGTAAGTCTATTACAGATGGCTGTTTAGATTGGGATAGTACCGTTGCTTCTCTACGCAACTTACGCAACACCATTAAAGATGTGCTTCCTAACCGCTAATTTAGCGTTTATTGCTTCTATCTTGGTATAAAAAAACGCCCGACATTTAAATGTCGGGCGTTTTTTGTTTATTACTGATATAAAAGAATCTAGCTTATATAACAGGTTTGATATTTACTGCTGACTAGCCCGCCTTCAATATCGTATGCAAGCTTTCTGTTACGTTTTTAGATTTAACCTGTCTACGTAGCTGTTGTAATTGCTGCTTGGCCTCTGCACGCACAGGCTCTGCTAGAGTGTACCAACGTGATAGCGTTTGTAATAAGCGTGAAGCCAATACAGGGTTAGTCTCATCCAGCTTTTGTACCACAGCGATATAAGTTTCTAAACCTTCTTTACTCC
Organism: Psychrobacter pasteurii; assembly: GCF_900162815.1. GTDB lineage: Bacteria > Pseudomonadota > Gammaproteobacteria > Pseudomonadales > Moraxellaceae > Psychrobacter > Psychrobacter pasteurii. The sequence continues at coordinate 28,793 of NZ_FUGD01000080.1, forward strand.
AAAGCTTAGTCGGCTGTGCCGCAAAACTGCCTACCACCGCACGAATTCTATTTGGGGTACCCCAATCGAAGTCTTTACGCTCAATAAGCGCTGCAATATCAGCAACTGAAGCATTCTCATCACCTGCTTGTACACTAAACCATAAATCCATCACCAAGGCTTCTTTATTAAAGCGCTCATAGAAGTCCGCCAGCACCGCTTGTTTTTGCGGATGCTCATGGTTAACCATGGCACTTAATGCCCCCAGTCGCTCAGTCATACAGCTGGCTTTTTGATACTGCTCATAAGCCCAATCATGTGCTTCTTCGATACCAGCCGTAAGTGCCATATCCAATACCACATTACGTAGTGCTCGCTTACCTCTGGCTTGTGGCGTGTCTTCATAGCTTTCAATCGGTAACTGGCTATAAACTTGTTGCCAATCTTCGGCCATAAATTGGGCTAAGTTATTTTTTAGCAAGTCTCGTTTTTGCTTCATAACGCTCGGTTGATAATCGCTATTAACCGCCGAAGCAAGCTCACGCTCAGCAGGAATGTCAAGGATTCTAGCCGCTAACATTGCATCGTCTTGCACCAAACTTAAAAATGCTTTTTTAACCGCTTGTAGATAGACCTCTGGCTCGTTATTTTGCAGTAATATTTTATTAACTAAGGCTTGCGCACTTTGCCACTGGTTAAAGCCATTGGTTTCATGGGCCAGTAAGAAGGCCAAATCCGCCTCACTATACTGATACTTCATCTGTACCGGAGCACTAAAGTCACGTAATACAGACACAATCGGCTCTATACCAACAACCGTAGTTACTTGATCAAAGACGAAGTCTTGGCTTTCTTGCTCGAGCATAAGCAGACGCTCTTCAATAAGCTCGCCACTGGTTCTATCAAATAAAGCAGCGGCTACAGGAATAGGCAATGGTTTTGGTGCTTCATACCCTTCTACCTGACGAGTTTTTTGCGATAAAGTCACTGTCAGCTTGCCAACGTTATCCTTACCTAGCTCAAAGCTTTGATGACCTGACACCTCTGGAGTCCCTGGCTGAGTATACCAGTCAATAAAGTGTTCAACCGATTTACCTTCAGCACTCAATGCCGATAGCCAGTCTTCTACAGTCACAGCCTGCCCATCATAACGATCAAAATAGGTGTCTGTGCCTTGGCGGTATTCATCGCCTAAAGTATTGGCCAGCATACGCACCACTTCTGCCCCTTTTTCATAGACTGTGGTGGTGTAAAAGTTGTTGATTTCAACAAAGCTACTTGGACGCGGTGGGTGCGATAAAGGGCCTGCATCCTCTGTAAATTGATAAGCGCGTAGCATAGAGACATCATCGATACGCTGCACAGCAGGCGACTGATGATCGGCTGAGAATGACTGATCACGATAAACTGTCAGCCCCTCTTTTAAACACAATTGGAACCAATCACGACAAGTTACTCGGTTACCCGTCCAGTTATGAAAATACTCATGGGCAATAATAGATTTCACGCTAAAGCTGCGGGCATCCGTCGTGGTCTCAGGGCTTGATAAGACACAAGAAGTGTTAAAGATGTTCAGACCTTTGTTTTCCATCGCCCCCATATTGAACTGGCTAACCGCGACAATCATATAACGGTCTAAATCATAGGCACGGCCATAGTTTTCTTCATCCCAGTGCATTGAGTCTTTTAATGCTTGCATCGCGACGTGACACTTATCAATATCGTATGCTTTAGCATAAATCTGCAGCTTCACATCACGACCTTCGATAGTGGTATAGCTGTCTTCTAATACTGCTAAATCAGCAAAGACACAAGCAAAAAGATAGCTTGGCTTCTTACTCACATCATGCCATATCGCGTAGTGACGATTGCTATCGCCTTCGACTTCCCCAGACTCGATCAGATCTCCATTGGCCAACAAGGTAGGGAACTTTTTACCGGCTTCTAAGCGAGTGGTAAATACTGACAGAACGTCTGGGCGGTCCGGATAATAAGTTATCTTACGAAACCCTTCAGGCTCACACTGAGTCACAAACATCACGTCATCACCTTCACCGGCGATATAAAGCCCTTCTAGCTCCGTATTCTTCTGCGGCTCATGACGCACACTGATTTTTACTACCGCATCATCTGGGGCATCAGAGACAGTCAACTGACCCTCGTCAAGCTGATACTCCCCGTCTTTTAATGCTTTATCATTGATACTGATGGCAGTCAGATCCATATTTTGACCCAACAATACCAAATCCCCTGGATGCTGTCTTTTCATGGTCAGCACACTATCAACAGTGGCGTGATCTTCAAACAATTTAATATCCAGCTCTACTTTTTCAACCGAGTAGCTTGGCGGGGTATAGTCTTTTAAATATATTTTTTGTATCCCTGCATCATCCGTTGCCTCAGTTGCTTCAGGATTATGATCTGGCGCATCTGGAGTCATACTGTCCACAATCATGGCATTATCTTTGGCATCAGTATTGGTTAAATCTGTCATAGAAGTTCTCTTTATTAATTAGTTCTTATTTAGCAGTAGTAGTCACTTATATATTGTAACATTCTGCCTGTTTTTAAACCCATTATGGGTAAAATATGTTATCTATACCCTACTCTATATAATTTTTAGCCTTGCTAACACTCAACCCTATTAAGTTCAAACTATGTCATTAACAAGTGCACAACCTACCTCAAAACTAAATCTTATTGCTGCTCATATTCTACAAGTCATTCACCAACTTTCTTTGGAAACAGACTCTGAGTTAGATAGTCATAATCAATTAGATAACCAAGATAAGTTAGATAGCCCTCATCAATTAGATAACAGTAACGAGGGGAAATACACTGCCTCTATATTATTGGTCAGTGAAGGCAGGATAAGTGACAAGCTTGGCCAGTTGCTGCTACAAAACAATCCAACACTTGTGATTGATTGCGTGACCCTAGCTGAGTTTCAGAACGCCCCCTTTAATAGACGTTATACCCTAGGCTGCCTAATACAACCTTTTGATTTCACTTCAGTCTCTATCAGTCAGGAGAGTCAAGCACAGCCTATCAACGCAAGCTACAGCTCTATTGCCATTAGACTGCGAGACTTATTTGCTGAACAGAGCTTACTGCTCACTTACACGCCCTCCAGTGAGCTTAACTTTGCTAGCTTAGGCTATATTCCTCTGACGATTAAGACCCCTGATGAGCTGCCAGACTTGATAAGTTGGCAATTTAATCTTTATGACTATAAACAGCGACCCGATTGGCTCAATGCCAAATACTGGGCCAACCCTGAAAATTTTGATAAATACAGGTGGTAGTCTCAAAGGCTGGTTATTAATACAAATCTTTCAATAATAAGCAGGGTTAATCCTCAAGCGGTGAGATAAAATGCTTGTTTAATTTTTAAAATTTTGTCATTATCCTGATATGAATTTACAGTAAGACTACTTACATAAAGTAACATCTGCTTTTAAATGTGCTATATTTACAATAACTGTATTTGGCCATTCATGTGGTGTTGGTTAATGAGCGATTTACAACAACATAAGTAATAACATAAGCTCACAACACTTTTTAGGAATCTGAGGATCTACTATGTATTCATCATTAAAAATTTCGGCAATCAGCCTACTTTCAGCAGCTCTTTTAGCCACCGTTGGCTGTGCTAGCAAGCCAAAAACCTCTGAGTTTGTGGTAGCGCCTATGGCAGTACCTGGTAACGCAGCCTATCAAACCGGTCCTTTGGTGAATAACTCAGCAGAAGTACAAGCTGCTGCCCAAAATGTACGTGGTATTGTGCATTTCGCTTTTGATAGCAGTGCAATCAATGCAGAAGCTGCCAATGTGTTAAACGAACAAGTGGCTTTCTTAAAGAATTACCCTGATGCAGTTGTACTAGTAGCGGGTCATACCGATGAGCGCGGTAGCCGTGAATACAACCATGCTCTAGGTGAGCGTCGTGCCCAAGCGGTTAAAAACTACTTAGCCTCTCAAGGTGTTGCTGATGCTCGTGTTGAAACCATCAGCTATGGTGAAGACCGTCCAGCAGCTACCGGTACTGATGAAGCCTCTCATGCTGAAAACCGTCGTGCAGAATTATCTTACTAATTAAGTAGGGTTAGATAAATCAAACGACTCTTAAAAAAACCCAGCTTAGGCTGGGTTTTTCGTATTTGGATCGCACCCCTGTCATGACTGCAGACTTTATTGCTAAAAATTTATCCCTAACTCACACTCAATACTTTGGCTTTGATAGCCAAGGTCATAGCTCCCCTTTATTGTCTGCTACAACGGCTGTTACCTTAGCCGTCTCAAGCTTTGTCTATAACATCGACAGCGAGGTCACTACAGAAGTCAATATAAAGGCTAAATCCCATAGCAAACCACTACTAGCACAAGCTCAAAAATGCGCAGTTCGAAAGCTCTTGTATCAACTGATCTTTGAAAGAATGAAAGACTGGGTATTTACCTATATTCAGACTAATGGAGTTAACTTACTCAAAACAAACGGACTTAAGCTATTAGAAAATAGGTATCCTTATAGACTCCTACCCTTCAACTATTATGTTTGCTTCACCCACTCGGTCAATAAGATAGCCTGTGCTATTCATAGCGATAAAGTTATTGGCATTGATTTAGAAGCAAATCCTGTGTCAATGAAGGTTGCCGAGCGCTACTACACGCCACAAGAAAAGCATTGGCTGTCACAGCTCGATACGGACTTTCTCCCCCAAGCACTAAAGCTATTATGGATGCTAAAAGAGGCTTCGATTAAGCACTCTACGGCAAGCAGTCCCCATTTATTGTCCGGACTTAAAGAAGATAAACTAATGGCTGCACAGGAACTTCTACCTGTATTTACCAAAGAGCGAAATATTAAAACCCCTGAACAGATTTACTGCTATCAAGACTGGGCTAATCTAGAGAAAAGCACTACCTATGTTTATATCGCTGCAGAAAGCTTAGTGGCTATCTGGTAGCAGCCATAGAACACCTATTTTTACTAAATTAAGCCAGCCCCTAACAGTATCTGATGTATAAATTTTAAATATAAAAAAAGCACCCCCGAAGGAGTGCTTTCTTATCATTTGGCTTAGCCAATAATTAGAAGCGGTAAGTTACACCAGCTTTAACGATTGGGTACCAAACATCATCTTTTTGGATGTCATCACGAGCAGCTTTTTCGAAATCAGCGTTAGTTTCGCCGTTTTCACCGGTAACACCGTTTGATTTCACTGTAGCATCCATTTTACCCATGTATGCTGCACCTAACTCACCGAACAGACCCCAATTTTGGTTGATGTTTGGACGGTAGCCCACAGTTAAGTATGGAGCTAGTTTGTTTCTGTTTTCTACTTTAGCTTCAACGTAACCACCGTTAGCTGCATTATCAACAGTATAGTTAGTACCGTTAATCTTAACGTCAGCACCGTTTGCATTATCAGTAGTTAATCTAGCTTCAAGCTTGTTATCTGGAACTAAGATACCAGTACCGATAGTGAAATTGTTAGCCCATGGACGTAAGTTAACACCAAGGTATGGGTTGCTGAAGTCAGCGTCATATTTCATGTCGCCTTTGAAGCTACCATAGCCATCACCTAGAGCTTTACCCCAGTTGATCCATGAGTCGCTAGCGTCTAGGTCTTTAGTACCGTCGTCGCTAAAACCGTTCCAACCAGCAGTTAATTCAGTAGTTTCGTTAATACCCCAAGCAATGTTAGCACCGTAACCTAGAGTACCAATCTCAGCGCTTACAGCAGCAGGGTTAACTGCTTGGTTAAAGAAGCCTTTGCCTGAATCTAGAACGTTAGTACCAGTTTGTTGTACTGGCGCTTCAGTAACTACTACTACGTCGTTAGCAGCTTGTGTGTTGTCAACAACTACTACGTCTTGAGCCATTGCAACTGATGAACCTAGTACTGCTGCTGCAACTGCTGTTAATTTAAAAAGTTTCATAACATCTCCAAAGTATATAACTTAATTGAACCTGATTAAGTGCCTAATAAACAAAAAAGCAATCCAAGCTATTTATACCTCTTATGTACTTAATAATAATGGTACACAATCATATAAAGGTAGCTCGAATTGTCATCCATGAGACACCTTACAAAGGTTTCCCGATTTCCATGTGTGTATTAAACACTTTTTTACAATTAAAGTCATCCCCTAAAAGTTGCCTTTTAATAGGGATTCTGTAATTTTTGCTTACAATTTGTAAGTTGGGTTGCATTATACCCTGCCATACGACAGAAGCTTAATACTTTAACTATGAACCCTTAAGTCATTCAAAGACGAAAAACCAAACACATCAGATGACATTAGTCAGCACATCCTTTACAATATGCAGCTGCCGAGAGGTGTTGCGCCAGTGAGTTTAATAACGACTAATGCCGCTATTATAGCACTTAATACCGCTTTAGTTAACTTAGATAAGACCCACTGTCAGGCTCGGTTAGCCTTTATATAGCTCTATATGATCTATATAAGTAGTAGCTACACAGATTTATCAGAGAATAAATTTCTGATAAACCCTGTATTTTGATTTAATTCAATAGTGATTGTCTGCAACATGAATTTGTCGCATAAATAATCTAATAAGTTGAATTAACTTTATTTATACTCTTGTGTAGCGAATGGGCAAACAACGACACCTGCGTTTCTTTCACCTTAATTTTTTATCAATACCAAGGAGCTCGAGATGGACGCAGTGTCTAACATCGATTCAAAAACCAACCTAGAAAACTTCAGCGACTATAAAGTAGCCGACATCAGCCTAGCGGATTATGGCCGTCGTGAGATTTCATTAGCTGAAGCTGAAATGCCAGCGTTAATGGGCTTACGTAAGCGTTATAGCGAAGCACAACCTTTAGCCGGTGCTAAAATTCTTGGTTGTATTCATATGACCATTCAAACCGCTGTACTTATCGAAACCCTAGTGGCTCTAGGTGCTGAAGTACGCTGGACCTCATGTAACATCTTCTCTACTCAAGACCACGCTGCTGCGGCAATGGCTGCTAGCGGTATTCCTGTGTTTGCTTGGAAAGGCGAAACAGAAGAAGAGTATGAGTGGTGCTTACGTCAACAGTTATTTGTTGGCGGCGAAGAAAATGGCGAGCTTTGGGATGCCAACCTAATCTTAGATGACGGCGGTGACCTAACTGCTCTTATCCATAACGACTACCCACAAATGCTAGACACCATCAATGGTATTTCAGAAGAGACCACCACTGGGGTTCACCGTCTAATCGACATGCTTAATAAAGGTACTCTAAAAGTACCTGCTATTAACGTAAACGACGCGGTAACTAAGTCTAAAAATGACAACAAATATGGCTGCCGTCATAGCTTAAACGATGCTATTAAACGTGGTACTGACATGCTACTTGCCGGCCGCCGTGCACTAGTTATCGGTTATGGTGATGTGGGTAAAGGTTCTGCTCAAAGCTTACGTCAAGAAGGTATGATTGTACGCGTTTCAGAAGTTGACCCAATTTGTGCGATGCAAGCCTGTATGGATGGCTATGAGCTGGTTTCTCCATACATCGATGGTAAAAACACCAACTCAGCAGAAGGCATCAACACTCGTCTACTACAAGATACTGACCTAATTGTAACCACTACTGGTAACTACCACGTGTGTGACAAGCACATGCTTGCTGCGTTAAAACCAGGTGCTGTGGTTTGTAACATCGGTCACTTCGATACTGAAATTGACACTCAGTTTATGCGTGACAACTGGAACTGGGTTGAAATCAAACCACAAGTTCACCAAGTTTACCGCTCAGAAGACCAAGGCGATTACCTAATCTTATTGGCTGAAGGCCGCTTAGTGAACCTAGGTAATGCTACCGGTCACCCATCACGCGTTATGGACGGCTCATTTGCTAACCAAGTACTGGCTCAAATGTACTTACACGAAGAGAAGTTGTCTGAGCTGCCAGCTGATGAACGTGCAAACGGCTTATACGTTAAAGTATTACCGAAGAAACTTGATGAAGAAGTTGCCGCCGCTATGGTCGCAGGCTTCAATGGTGTTATGACTCAATTAACATCAGAGCAAGCGGACTACATCGGTGTTCCTGTTGAAGGTCCATTCAAGCCTGATGACTATAAGTACTAACCTTAATACGTTTTAGTATTTAGCTTTAGACAATAAACTTATTACTATTAAAGGCTGAGGAACTCACTGGTTTCTCAGCCTCTTATTAGGGCGGTATATATTTTTTATCAAGGACAGGGTATGAATAAGCCACAATTTTCTTTCGAGTTTTTTCCAACCAAAACAGATGAGGGCATCACTAAGCTGTATCAAACTTTTGATACGTTAAATGAAATGGCGCCAAGCTATTTTTCAGTGACCTATGGTGCCGGTGGTACCACTCGTGAGCGTACACTAGGGATTGTCGCTGCACTGAAAAGCCGAGCCAACACCCCTATTGCCCCGCACATCTCTTGTATTGGTGATGACAAAAGCCAAATTGCAGAGCTTCTAGATTTCTACAAATCAATCGGCATTGACCGCATGGTGGCTTTACGTGGTGACCTACCTTCAGGCCAAGTAGGCATGGGCGAACTTCCCTTTGCCGTAGACTTGGTACGCTTTATCCGTGAACATTCAGGCGATCACTTCCAAATTGAAGTGGCAGCCTACCCTGAAATGCACCCTCAAGCCAAAAGCTTTGACTCAGACATTCAAAACTTAGTTAATAAATTTGAAGCCGGTGCCAACTCTGCCATCACTCAGTTTTTCTATAACGCAGAAAGCTATTTATACCTACGTGATGCTTTAGAAAAACGTGGTGTCGATACCGACAAGCACAGACTGGTCGCTGGTATCATGCCGATTACCAACTCAACCAACTTAATTCGCTTCGCAGACAGCTGTGGCGCAGATATCCCTCGCTTTATCCGTAAGCAGTTAGCCGATTACGGTGATGACCGTAAAGCCATTCGTGAGTTCGGCTTTGAAGTGGTCCACCGCTTATGTGAAGTGCTTATCTCTGAAGGCGTACCTGCCCTACACTTCTACACCATGAACCGTGTTGAACCCAATAAGCGCCTAGTAGAATCTTTAGGCTTGACCTCTGCAAACACACAGGCTTAATCGCATGCGTCGTTTTTTCTTTAGTCCGAACTTAGCCACACTAAGTTCGGAATCCTCTATTACCACCTCTACTCCTGTCAGCTTAAGCCAGCTTCCTATTGGCAGTCTGCTTAATTTGACGGATGACATTTACCACCATTGGTGCCGAGTTCTTCGTGCCAAAATTGGTGAGCAAAGCCTTATCTTTGATGGTTTAGGCGGGCAAAGTGTTATTGAGTTAGAGACTATTGATAAGAAGTCCGCTCAGGCCCGTGTTGTGGCTCATGAGGATGATGACAATAGCTGTGATTTTCATAGCACCATAGCTATTGTTATGAGTCGTGGTGATAGGATGGATTATGCCATTCAAAAATCAACAGAGCTTGGGGCCACAGCAATCCAACTTCTAACCAGCCAGCATGGTGAAGTACGCTTAAAATCCAATCAGGTCGATAAAAAACTCAATCATTGGCAGCAAGTAGCAATATCTGCTTGCGAGCAGTGTGGACTGAACCGGCCTCCTCTAGTTTTATCCCCTTTATCCATTGAACAATGGTTGAAGCAGGGACTAAGCGCCAGTGAACCTCACAGTGATGTGGCCTATTTAGTAGACAATGACTACTACCAGCAATACTTTAATCAAGTTGCCTTGCCTTTGGTATTAGCGGTGCCTAGCCAAGAAGAGAAACAGCAGCTGAATATTAATGCTTCCATCAAGCAGCATTTTGCTCAAGCCGCGCAGGCCCAATCCAAACCCAGATTTGACATCTTAATTGGTGCTGAGGGCGGATTATCAGAAGCAGAATACCTTCAAGCTCGTGACTTAGACTACCTACCTTGGCAGCTTGGCAACCGCGTCTTGCGTACCGAAACTGCCCCTGTGGTCGCACTAGCTACCTTACTTCACATCAGTGAAACCCGTTAATCATATATAGCTAATTGAGCTTAATTTTTAATGACACAAAGGCCGGTATGAATTGAATTCATATCGGCTTTTTGGTGTTTAAAAGCTCATATTTATTCTGAAGAAAACTGATTTTTCATAAAATCAAAATATTTTTTGTGACCCATAAGTCTGTGCCAGTGCTTGTAAAATAACGGCCTAGCATCTATCTTTTCACTTGGAAGTTTTTATAGGTGGCAACAAAATTTAATAAAGTTCAGGGAAGACTGGTCGTGATTAATGATGACCTTATTTGACTCTAAATCTCTCTCGCCCCTACTAAAAACAAATAATTTTTTAATTTCTTAATACTCTACCTTCAAGTTACTGCCGAATTATCGTGGGCAAGCATCAAATACTTGGCATCAAAATTCGCTAAGTTTGGTCCAACAACTCAAGCCATAATTTGTGCAGTCTAAAACCATAAGTAGTCAACTAAAATCATTCTTTAAAGGATAGTCTCATGCAATATAAAACTCCCCTTCGTGACATGCAGTTCGTTTTACATGAGCTTTTAGACAGTAGTGCCCACTATAAAAGCATCCCTCAGTTCGCTGAAGTAGAACGCGACATTATTGATAGCTATATTGAAGCCGCTGCTAGCTTTGCTGAAAATGAAATTGCCCCTTTAAACCGTAGCGGTGACGAAGAAGGCTGTACTTTCAACAATGGTGAAGTGACTACGCCAAAAGGCTTTAAAGAAGCATACAAACAGTACTGTGAGCTAGGCTTTGCAGCGCTTGCTGCTGAAGAAGAGTTTGGTGGTCAAGGCATGCCTTTCTCATTAAGCACCGTGGTTAACGAAATCATGGGTTCTGCAAACTGGTCATTCTCAATGTACCCAGGTCTATCGCATGGTGCCATCGCAACCATCGAACACCACGGTACTGATGAGCAAAAAGCCACTTACTTAGAAAAAATGGTTACTGGTGAATGGTCAGGTACCATGTGTCTAACCGAAGCTCACGCAGGTTCTGACTTAGGTATTATCCGCACTAAAGCTGAGCCAAATGAAGATGGCACTTACAGCATCACGGGTCAAAAAATCTTCATCTCTGCCGGTGAGCACGATATGACGGATAACATTATCCATATCGTTCTAGCTCGTCTACCAGGCGCGCCAGCAGGTACCAAAGGCATCTCACTATTTATCGTACCAAAAGTAAACGTGAACGAAGACGGCAGCTTAGGCGATCGCAACCAAGTAACTTGTGGTTCAATCGAACACAAAATGGGTATTAAAGCCTCTGCAACTTGTGTAATGAACTTTGACGGTGCTAAAGGCTACCTAATTGGCCCAGAAAACCGTGGTCTAAACTGCATGTTCACTTTCATGAACGTGGCTCGTATCGGTACAGCAGTTCAAGGTTTAACCGCTTCTGAAATCGCATTCCAAGGTTCATTAGAATACGCTAAAGAGCGTTTAGCAATGCGCTCATTATCTGGTGCCAAAGCTCCTGAGAAAGTAGCTGACCCAATTATTGTACACCCAGCCGTTCGCAACATGCTATTAACTGAAAAAGCATTTGCTGAAGGTGGCCGTGCTCTGGTTTACTACTTATCAATGTTTGCTGACATCGTTGCCAAAGGTACTGGTGAAGAGCAAGAGTACGCAGATCAAATGCTGTCTTTATTAACGCCAATCGCTAAAGCTTTCTTAACTGAAACCGGTTATGAAGCGGCTAACCACGGTGTTCAAGTATACGGTGGTCACGGCTTTATCTCTGAGTGGGGCATGGAACAAAACGTACGTGATACCCGTATCGCCTGCCTATACGAAGGAACTACTGAGATTCAATCTTTAGACTTATTAGGCCGTAAAGTATTGGGCTCACAAGGCAAAATGCTAGCCAACTTCACAAAAGTAATTCACAAGTTCTGTGAAGAGCACAAAGATGACGAGTCTATGAACGAGTTCATCGCACCTCTAGCGAAGCTAAACGCTGAGTGGGCTGAATTAACCGCTCAAATCGGTAAACAAGCTGCCCAAAACCCAGATGCAGTTGGCGCAGCAGCTGTAGACTACATGTACTTTAGTGGCTATGTGACTCTAGCTTACCTATGGGCACGTATGGTTGCAGTATCTAAGCAAGCACTGGCAAACGGCACGACTGAAACTGACTTCTATGACGCTAAGATCAAAACTGCTCAGTTCTACTTCAGCAAACTATTGCCACGTACCCGCACTTATGTAGCGCGTATCGACTCAGGTGCTGAGCCTTACATGAGCATGAACGTTGATCAATTTGCCTTCTAATTACAACTGTAACTGCTATTTAGTGTGACGAAATAATGCTACTATTCATTAGTAGCATTACTCACATTAAAACCGAATGACCCCATAAGTTAATCCCAAAAAATTATAGGAAATTGTATGGCTATTTATAATCCCCCTCTAGATGAAATGCGCTTCATGCTAAACGACGTTTTTGACGTTGAAAAATTCTGGCAAGCCAACGAAAACTTGGCTCATGTTGACATGGATACTGTTAACATGATTCTAGAGGAAATGGCGAAACTTTCTAAAAACGTTTTACTTCCTTTAAACCGTAGTGGTGATGAAGAAGGTGCTACTTACCACGGTGACGGCGTTGTTACTACTCCTGCAGGCTTCAAAGATGCTTTCAAACAGTATGCAGAAGCTGGTTGGATTGGTCTAGGTGGTGATCCTGAATACGGCGGTCAAGGTTTCCCTAAAATGGTTACCATGTTGACTGAAGAAATGGTTTTCACAACCAACCAAGCCTTCGCTCTATACCCTAACCTAACCGTTGGTGCGACACTTTGTCTATTGGCTTCAGCTTCTGAAGAGCAAAAACAAACCTATCTTGAGAAAATGTACTCAGGCGAATGGGCAGGCACCATGTGCTTAACTGAGCCACATGCGGGTACTGACTTGGGTATTATCAAAACCAAAGCAGTTCCAAATGATGATGGTAGCTATGATATCTCTGGTACTAAAATCTTCATTACGGGCGGTGAGCACGACCTAGCGGACAACATCGTTCACTTAGTATTGGCCAAAACACCAAACGCTCCAGCAGGTTCAAAAGGTATTTCATTATTCTTAGTACCTAAATTCTTAGTAAATGAAGATGGCAGCCTAGGCGAGCGTAACACGCTAGCAGCCGGCTCTATCGAGCACAAAATGGGTATCAAAGGTTCAGCAACTTGTGTTATGAACTTTGATGGCGCTAAAGGTTGGATGGTTGGTGAAGAGAACACCGGTCTGGCTTCTATGTTCGTTATGATGAACTATGAGCGTGTGACTATGGGTCTACAAGGCCTAGGTGGTACTGAGCTTGCTTACCAAAACGCAGCTGCTTATGCCCTAGACCGTACTCAAGGCCGTAGTGACCTTGGCGTTCAAAACCCAGATAAAGCCGCTGACAGCATTATCCACCACGCTGACGTTCGCCGTATGCTATTAAACTCACGCGCTAATGCTGAAGCATCACGCTGCTTTGCCATGTATGTTGCTAAGCAGTTAGATGAGTCTAAATTCAGTGTTGACGCTGATAATGCTAAAGAAGCAGCAGCGCGTGTTGCACTATTAACGCCTATTGCTAAAGCATTCTTAACTGACAAAGCATTAGAAGCGACTGTTGATTGCCAGCAAGTATTTGGTGGTCATGGCTATATCCGCGAATGGGGTATGGAACAGATCGTTCGTGATACTCGTATTTCTCAGATTTACGAAGGTGCAAACGGTATTCAGGCACTAGACTTACTAGGTCGTAAAATTGCTCGTAACAACGGCAAATACCTAGAAAACTTCCTAGCTGAAATCCGTGATTTCGTAGCTAACATGAAAGCTGACCACGAAATCAAGCAAGCAACTTTAGATGCTGCCAGCACTATTGAAGAGCTAACCACAACCGTTCTGAGCAATATCAGCACTCGTAAGAGCGAAATTAACGGCTGTGCGGTAGATTATCTACATGCAATGGGTTACTTATGCTACTCGTTCATGTTTGCTATGATGGTTGAAGCTGCCCATGACAAAGAAGGCGACTTCTACGCGAACAAACTAAAACTAGCGACCTACTTCGTTGGCCGTATCCTACCTCGTATCCATGCTCATGCTGAGATGGTTAAAACCGGTAGTGACCCAATGATGGACTTTGATTTAGAATATTTTGAACAAAATATTACCTAATTAAAGCCCTACCTAGATAATAGAAATAGTCTATAATTCATTGAACTTTAAAATGAGACAGCTCTAGTAGCTGTCTTTTTTTCACTATATGACCTTGTTAACCACTACTAAGGATAGATTTCTATCTTAGTTTAAACTCTATACCTGCAATTAAATTAATTGAAATTAATGAAGCTTTACGATACCTTCTCAATATCTGAATGAATAAGGGTAATTAAGTGGCAGAATTAAAAGATATTTTGCATAAAATAAATGCACTGTGCGATAGCCCTGAGCCTTATGTGCTCAAAAGATTAATTGATACTTTACGGGTATCAGAAGCTGAGTATAAAAAAAATAACGACCTTGCTAATGAAAAAATCCAAGCCTTAAATACTCTTCTAAAAAAACATCCTGAGTATGCCAATGGTCTGGCTATTTTTGTTTTAACCCTACTCAATCAATACCACAGAATGTCGTTATACACCGACACAGGTATTTTTTCAGACCACACTTTCTCCAGCAGCTTAATGCGCTTAGTTGGGCATCGCTTCGTTCCCTTATTGCCTGAAGACGACTCTATCGTCGAGTTGGTCGCTTATTTATTTGACGGTAAAGATGATGAGCGCTGGCTGGCTTGTATTGACAAGGGCTTATGGGATGAGATGGTTGACCTAATTATGGTTGATGATGCTCACTTTGATCTTGTGGCCACTGTCAAAAACAACATCTTAAATGCCTTGGTTATTTTATCTTACCGAGTCAGCGGGATTGGCTTGCATCCAGATTTGATGAAAGCTTACCCCCAGATGCTTGATTATTCTGCTGCGTTTGTGGCACAAAACCAAGAAGCCGTTCTCTTTGCCAATGAGTACCGAGAAGCTCATCAGCTAGATGATTATCTGGATGTCACACCGCGCCGTGACATTGACCCTGCCCCTTTGCTGGTTATGCTAGATCAGTGTGACAACATTGTTAACACCGTTCGTAAGCGTATTTATAAAACAGGGATATCGATTCGATTAACCAATATGTTGCTGCGCCTAGAGCAAAGCTTAAAACGTATGCACATCCTAAGTGAGCTGCTAACCAATGATGATAAGAAGCGTGATAAAGCCATTATTGAGCTGACTCAGGCCATTATTGTCAGTGTCAAACGCCGCTATAGTATCGGCTACTTAATTGATAACAACACCAAGCTGTTGTCTCGAAAAATCACTGAAAACTCAGGGCGTGTCGGCGAACACTACATTAGTACCGATAAATCGGGCTACAAAAAGATGTTCAAAATGGCCGCCATTGGTGGCTTCGTTATTGCCTTTATGGCCACCATCAAGATTTTATCTTATGACTTAGATTTGGCTCCAATGAGTCGCGCCTTCGTCAACAGTATGATTTACGGCTTAGGTTTCGTATTTATTCATATTATTCATGGTACCGTTGCGACCAAACAGCCGGCAATGACCGCAGCAGCGATTGCTTCTACCATTTCTGATAGCTCTGGCAAAAAATCACACCAGTTAGCAAAGCTTTCAGAGCTTATGGTCGATATCATACGTACCCAATTCGTCGCCATTATGGGTAACGTGCTAATTGCCATGCCTTTAGCTCTAATCATCTCTATAGTGTGGCTACAGGTTAAAGGCACTCCGATGATTGGTATCGAACAAGCCGAGCATCTGCTGCATGACCTAGATCCGTTCCACTCTTTAGCGTTATTCCATGCGGCAATTGCTGGTGTGTTCTTGTTTTTATCAGGCCTTATTGCCGGTTATTACGACAACTTAGCCTTATTTAATAATATTGGTGAGCGTATTGCCCGTCACAAGCTGTTGTTACGCTTCGTCTCAGAGTCTTGGCTACAACGCTTTGGTACCTTTGTGGAGAATAACTTAGGCGCCATTATGGGTAACTTCCTATTTGGTGTGTTCCTAGGCAGTACCGCGACCGTAGGCTTTATTTTCGGTATGCCTTTAGACATCCGACATATTGCCTTTGCGTCTGCTAACTTTTCGCATGGTATCTTTAATATGGCAGCAGACGATTTTGGTCTGGGTGTTGTTTTGATATCTCTACTGGGTGTGGCTCTTATCGGTACGCTCAACTTATTGGTCAGCTTCTCCTTAGCCATAATTGTGGCCTTACGCTCTAAAGGAGTTGAAGTCATTGAATGGAAGACCATCAGTAAATTGATGTACACTCACCTATTTACTCAGCCTAGAGACTTCTTCTTACCACGCCCAGAGCCGATGAAATACGCCAAGATCGATAGTCAAGGCTATATGATTTATGAAGAAGCCAATAAGACTCAAAAGCATAAACTGTTTCCAAAACACTTCGCAGTCCGCAGACTCTCTAGCGTCAGAGTGGTTCCAGAGGGAGTTGCTATTGACACCAGTCATACTGATGAGATGAATGAGAAGAAAGAACTCCAAGACAAGCTAACTACTGATCAGCCAACAACCCCTACTGAGAAAAAAATAGTCAAATTGGATGTTCAAGAGTTTGAATTGGTTAATCCTGAACTGCTCGAAACTGGCATCGTACATTCGGATACAGGGGCTAGCTCAAGCAACGATAAGACAAAAAATGCCAAAACCCCGTTACCAAAGCCAAAAAATCCACCCAAGCTTCCCGAATAAACATGGTAACTAATAGACAATATTCAATACTATATTGTTGGGTATAATAATAGTGAGACCCAGCT
Organism: Psychrobacter pasteurii; assembly: GCF_900162815.1. Lineage (GTDB taxonomy): Bacteria > Pseudomonadota > Gammaproteobacteria > Pseudomonadales > Moraxellaceae > Psychrobacter > Psychrobacter pasteurii. The sequence continues at coordinate 45,630 of NZ_FUGD01000080.1, forward strand.
GGCTTATTCTTTGATAACCAGTTGTGAGAAAACCTAATCACTATAAAACCCGTTACTATTAAAACAAGAAGGATAAGATTATGGGACGCTTACAAGATAAAGTGGTCGTTATTACTGGAGCTGCACAAGGTATGGGTGAGACTCATGCTCGTAAATGCTTTGAGAAAGGTGCTAAAGTCGTCTTAACGGATATTAACCAAGAAAAAGGGCAAGCTCTAGCCACTTCTTTGGGAGAAAACGCTTTATTTATCAAGCATGACGTCACAAACGAAGAAGATTGGTTAAACGTTGTCAAAATCACTGAAGAGAAATTTGGGCCGATTAATGTTCTGGTCAATAATGCTGGCATCACCATGGCGAAATCTTTATTTGATATGTCATTAGCAGACTATCGCCGTATCCTTGATATTAACCAAGTTTCTGTGTTCTTAGGCATGAAGTCGGTTGCCCCATCAATGAAGAAAACCAACAACGGCTCTATCATTAATATCTCTTCTATTAATGGCTTGGTCGGTGGTGCTATTGGTTATACAGATTCTAAATTTGCGGTGCGGGGCATGACCAAGGCAGCAGCTTTAGAGTTGGCAAGCTTTGGTATTCGCGTGAACTCAGTTCACCCTGGCGTTATCGCGACTCCTATGATCATGCAAGGAGATACCAAAGATGCCGTTGATAGAATCGCAAAATCGATTCCTCTAAAACGCGTGGCACAACCTGAAGAGGTGAGTAACCTAATACTATTTTTGGCTTCAGATGAGTCTAGTTACTCAACAGGTTCAGAGTTTATCGCTGATGGTGGCATGACCGCTCAATAAGTAGCTCACGCTATAAAAAAAGCACAAGTCATGATTTAACTTGTGCTTTTTTATTTGGACAGCTTTTTTATTATGACAAAACTTAGGACTTTGGGCATTTATCGGAAGAGGTGAAAATCTTACCGTCCTCTAATCGATAGGCCACTAAGCAGTTACCCCACACACAGCCCCCGTCTAAAGCTCTGGCTGTAGGCAGATCCACATCGGCCTTCAAGGCCGCCCAATGTCCGAATAATATTTTTCGATCACGTGGAACTTCCCATTCAAACCAAGGACGGAATGACTCCGGCATTTTATCAGTCAAGCTTGATTTAAAACTAAACTCAAGACTGCCATCTTGCTGACACAACCGCATTCTAGTGAAGTAATTGGTAATGGCTCGGATCCGAGTAAAGCCATTGAGCTTCTCCGACCAATCGTCTGCTTCCCCGCTATAAAGCTCTGGTAACACTCTATCAAGCTGAAATAAGCTGCTAGAAAGCTGTACCTGTACCTCACGAGCATATTTTTTTGCCTCGCTGATTTTCCAGTGAGGAGGAATACCGGCATGCACCAATACTGTCTGCTCGTTAGGAAACTCAATTAAAGGCTGACATCTAAGCCAGTTAAGTAGCTCAGTACAATCTGGGGCATTTAAAATGGCTTCGGTTTGATCTTTTTTCTTTAAAGGGGCAAATCCACGCCATACTGCAATTAAATTAATATCATGATTACCCAATACCGTGGCAGCAGCACCCTGCTCACATAGGTTCTTTACATGACGTAAGGTGGATAATGAGTCTTCGCCTCTGGCTACTAGATCTCCCACAAACCATAGCTTGTCTTGCGCAGGATCAAAATCTATTTTTTTTAGAAGATCTAAATAGGCAGCATAACATCCTTGTAAATCTCCGATAACATACTCGGCACGATATTTCATATATTCACTCAATTTTATTGGTAGTATTTACTATTTTTGACTTCCTCCCCTCGCTAAACCGAGGGGATTCCTACAGCTAGACGGTCAAGCCCGACCGCAAGGATGTTCTTAGCAGCATTGATATCTCTATCATGCCATGTGCCACACTCAGCACAAGCCCATCCTCTTATTCGCAAGCCTGCTCTACCTTTTGGACTACTGTCACTTATTTTATGGCAGCACGAGCAGGTCTGGGTAGTGTAATTCTCATTTACCATCTCAAACTGACAACCTGCATGCTTGCATTTATATTCCAGTTGTCTTTTAAGCTCAAACCAACCTGCATCGTATGTCGATTTAGCGAGCTTGGTTTTTTTATTGGTAAATGAGCGTGATTTAACATCACCAACCACAATTAAGCTGTTATCTTTAACAAGCTTGGTGGTGAATTTATGAATTAAGTCTAATCTTGTATTTTTAATTTTGGCGTGGATTGCTTTAACACGTTTTTTATTCTTAGCACGCTGGGCTACTGCTAATTTATTCGCCCATTTTTGCGTTTGCTTAATAATTAGCTTGTCACCATTTGATGTGGTTGCAGACTCTTTTAAGCCCAAATCAATTCCAACGCTGCCCTTACCACTTACTTGCTTAGGAAAGTCTTTAACAGTAATACACGCATACCAACGATTACGGCTGTCTTGTACTATCTCAAGCGTGTTGATTTGATATAGACTGAGGTTGTAACTATCGAATACATCTATGATGAGCTTTTGACCTTTAGATAGTGATAGCTGTAGGGTTGATCTCAGTACTTTCTTTCCCGTTTGTCTTGTACTTAGGTATTTGATAGCAGACTTTTTAAAGGGTATCCAACCTAGTGATTTACGTTTGGCATCAGGACGATTGCTGCGCCAGCTAAGTTTGGCTTTTTTAAATTGTTTACGTGATTTAGCGTGTGTCTCATTGATAGCTTGTAAGGTTTGACTGTGTAATCCTAAATACTCACCGCTACCTTTGGTGTACTGGTTTAAATCATAGGCTAAAAAGTACTTACCGGTACGTTTTAGATGCTCAAAGCAAAGTGCATTAATATAGTTCCACACGAAGTTCACTGAACCGCTTAGACGATTCAGCTCTTTTATGTGTTTGTCTTTAATGCGTAGCTTGAGGGTTTTCATATGCTTAGTATGGCAAGATTAATTTTAGCTTACAACCCTTTAACGACTTCTTACGACAGTGTGTGTCGCCTTATATCCACCCCCTGAAGTGCATAAGTATCTACACAAATTTACTAGCCGCCTCAGCAAAGTATTTTAGATCATCAGGGGAGTAGTGATTAA
>NZ_FUGD01000105.1 GCF_900162815.1 Psychrobacter pasteurii
TGACAGTAGTCCAAAAGGTAGAGCAGGTTTGCGAATAAGAGGATGGGCTTGTGCTGAGTGTGGCACATGGCATGATAGAGATATCAATGCTGCTAAGAACATCCTTGCGGTCGGGCTTGACCGTCTAGCTGTAGGAATCCCCTCGGTTTAGCGAGGGGAGGAAGTCAATACACAGTTGTCCTATACAACTTATGGATAGCGTTAATTAAATCAGGGAGATTCCACCTTTTTATGATAAAAAATAAGCCCTACGATCCTGAGGTAAAGGGCTATAGAGCCTCATCAAACTTTCTGCTAGACATCGCTCCTCTCGTACTCACCGCCATGATCTTGATGGTGCAGTTCTTCGTCTTCAAAGACTTCACTCCCCATATTCCCTTAGCCTGCGGTATCTTAATTACCGCTGTCTTTATGGCCGCTCGTGGCCGCAGTTGGGAAGGTATGGAATCGCGTTTTTTACGTGTGATTCGTGTGGGCCTGCCAGCCATTATTATTTTAATGGGGGTAGGTATGTTGGTTGGTGCTTGGATTATCGCCGGTACCGTACCGACTATTTTGTATTATGGCTTTGATATCTTTAGTCCGTCCTCATTCTTAGTCTCGGTCTGTATTATTTGTGCGGTGATTTCGATTGCGACTGGTACTTCGTGGGGCACGATTGGTACGGTTGGCCTTGCGATGATGGGTATTGGTACCGGCTTAGGCCTACCTCCTGAATTGACAGGCGGCGCTATCGTATCAGGTGCTTTTTTTGGTGATAAGATGTCACCGCTATCAGATACCACAAACTTAACGCCAGCGTCTGCCGGCATCGATCTGTGGGACCATATTAAAGGCCTATTGCCAACGACTTTACCTGCTACCATTATTGCCTTAGGGCTTTATGCTTGGATTGGGGCAGGGTATAGCTCGGACTCTGTCGATATGTCATCGATTCAGCAAATGCAGCAAACCTTAGCGGACAATTACACCATTAGCTTATGGACTCTGTTGCCAGCAGTGGTTGTGGTCGGTGCTGCGGTTATGAAGTTCCCTGCCATTCCTACGGTGTTAATTGGGGTATTCGTGGCCTCAGTAATTGCCTTCTTTTTGCAGGGTGTTGGTGTGCACGACATCTTTGTGGTGCTACAAGATGGCTTTGTCAGTGAAACAGGTATTGAAGTGGTCGATCAGCTGCTGACCAAAGGCGGCGTTATGTCGATGACTTGGGTAGTAACCCTAACCATTTTCGCCTTAGCATTTGTGGGTTCGCTTGAGCATTACGGAACCCTAAAAGCAATTATGGTGAAGCTAAACAAAATTATTAAAACTCGCTTTGGCTTGGTTGGCTCAACCTACGGCGTAGTGTTAGGCGTAGGTACCATCATTGGTGACGTTTATACCACCTTGGTACTGCCTGGCCGTCTGTTAAAAGATAAATATCAGCAAATGGGCTTTAAGCGTACGACACTAACCCGTTCTATTGAAGACTGTGGTACGTTATTATCACCCCTAATTCCTTGGAACATGGGGGGGAGCTTCGTAGCGGCAACACTTGGTGCAGCAACTTTAACTTATGCGCCTTACGCTTTTGTTTGCTGGATTTCTCCACTTATTGGTCTGGTTTGGTTAGTATTAAACAAATTTATTCCACGTGAGGAACCAAAAAAAGTAGAAGCTATGGAAAATCTATTACACCCAGATGCTCGTTAATTTAAACAATGATTAGCTTATGTTGTAATAGTTAACTGATATAAATGTTTAAATAAAAAGCCACTCTTGTTTTGAGAGTGGCTTTTTTTAATGTGGGTTAGCTTCGTGGATATAGCAGTTATTACCGGCTAAAAAAACCCAGTTTAACCGTCTGGAGAACAGCAACTGGGCAAAGGAAAGCATGTTATCGTTTTAGTGTTTTAGTTTTTATTATGGAATAGTTGTTGTTATGGTCTTATTTAGATAACTTTTCACGACCATGTAGCGTCATAAAGTCAATCTCAGGGCCACGAGGCACAATCAAAGTTGGGTTAATGGTGTCATGACTACCATAATAATGCGATTTGATATGGTCCATATTCACCGTTTCGGCCACCCCTGGCACTTGATATAGATCACGTACGTAGCCCCAGATATTTGGATAATCTACAATGCGTTTGATGTTGCACTTAAAGTGACCTACATACACAGGGTCAAAGCGAACTAGGGTAGGGAATAAGCGCCAATCTGCCTCGGTGATGGTGTCACCTGTTAGATAACGACGGGTAGCCAAACGCTCCTCAATCTTATCTAGCGCATCAAATAAACTAACGACAGCTTCATCATAGGATTTTTGGGTAGTAGCAAAGCCAGATAAATATACGCCATTATTAATATTGGGATAAATGAATTCATTTAACTCATCAATTTCAGCTATTAGTTCTTCAGGTAAGAAGTCTACTTCTTTATTGGCACCAACTTCATCAAACGCTGAGTTAAACATACGGATGATTTCTGATGACTCATTGCTAACGATGGTGTTTTTCTTTTTATCCCAAAGTACAGGCACAGTGACTCGGCCAGTATAATCAGATTTGGCCGCCGTGTAGATTTGATACATATAATCAGCATTTAATAGGGGATCGGCAATCACGCCTTCACCAGGCTGAAAGGTCCAGCCGTTACTGTGCATTAAAGGATGCACCACAGAGACCGAAATCATATCCTCTAAGCCTTTTAGCTTACGATAGATTAAGGTGCGATGTGCCCAAGGACAGGCCAAAGAGACATATAAATGGTAACGATTGGGCTCAGCTTTAAAGCCATCCGTGCCAGAAGGACCTGCACTGCCATCGACAGTTATCCAGTTTCTAAAACGAGAAATGTCACGTTCAAAGCGGCCTTTATTGGCTTTGGTGTCATACCATTGGTCATGCCATTTGCCGTCTATCAATAGTCCCATTTTGATCTCCTTGGTAATAAGTAATCGTTATTAATAAGTAACAGTTATTTAAGTAAGTTAAGATTATTTAAGTGAGTTAAGATCTGATGGGACTATACTAAGACTTTATTAAGTAACAATAAACAGGCGTTATGGCAATATATTGTTCTTAATTTTAGAACGCTGGCTGTTAACTGCTCTTATTTCATTGCCGCCAGTTGATTTAAGATACTTTTAAAGTTCTCCACCCCTTGTGCGCCGCTTACTAAATGACGCTGATTGAAGATAACCGCTGGCACGCTTTGAATGCCTTGTTGCTGTATTTGTTGCTCGGCAGTGCGTACCACTTCGGCATAACGTTGATCAGCAAGGACGGCCAAAGCTTGCTCACGGTCTAGGCCTACATCTTCTGCAATATCCGCTAGGACTTCTTCATCAGAGATATTACGATTGTCAGTGAAATGAGCGGCAAATAAGGCTTGTTTTAGCTCATGCTTAAGGCCATAGTCCGCTGCCCAGTTCAATAATTGATGGGCTTTGAAAGTATTGTGCATACGGGTGTCATCGGTAAAGTTAAATTCAAAGCCCACCTCTGCACCAGCTTCAGTAATCCTAACTCGGCTAGCATCCGACTCTTGCTGGCTTGAGCCATATTTCTCCATGATTTGCTCACGTAGGTTTTGACCTTCTTCTGGCATATCTGGGTTTAGCTCAAATGGATGCCAGTGTATCTCGTGAGCTGTGTGGGTTTGCTTTAAAGCTTCGGCCAATTGACGATAGCCGACCACACACCAAGGGCAGACAATGTCAGACACAATATCGATGCGCAGAGCAGGTAGAGCTTCACTCATGGTAGTTCCTTATTAAAGTTATATTTTGTTGAAAGATATGTTTATTTAACGATATTTTTATTAAAGGATGCCTTTATTAAATGCTATGTTTTTATTAAAGGTATGGAGGATTTATTCCTAAAATTTAAATAGCCTAGAGTTTAAATAACAGCATGATTTAAATCACCTGTAACTGTCAAGTTAGTCTATGTTGTATAACTACACGAAACTTGAGTAATTGTAAGCTTATCGGTTGGTTTTTTGATGTTGGTCATGTACGATAGCGCCTTACAAGCAACCCCCTTTGATATGAGATAGCTCCTATGTCACTTAATGAATCTTCTTCAATGGCCTCAGCGCAAATGTCTGATAAAAAATCATTGCTGCGTATCCGTGGTCTAAGCAAATCTTATGACGACACGCAAATTCTAAAAGGCATTGATTTAGATATTTATGATGGCGAATTTTTAACGCTACTAGGACCATCTGGGTGCGGTAAGACCACTTTATTGCGCTTAATCGGTGGGTTTGAGATGCCAGATACCGGTTCAATGCAGCTAGATGGCGTTGATATTACTAGCCTGCCTGCAGAAAAGCGTCCGATTAACACTGTGTTTCAGCAATATGCTTTGTTTCCTCATATGAGTGTGTTTGACAACATTGCTTATGGTTTAAAGCTAAAAAAAGTACCCAAAGATGAGATTAAAACACGGGTAAAAGAAGCTTTAGAGATGGTGCAGCTGGAGCATACTATTAATAGACGGCCACAAGATTTGTCAGGCGGTCAGCAGCAGCGTATTGCCATAGCTCGCGCCGTAGTTAATCGCCCTAAGATGCTATTACTTGATGAGCCATTATCGGCATTAGATGCCAAGATGCGGGTGCAAATGCAGTCAGAGCTTAAGCGTTTGCAGCGTGAACTTGGGATTACCTTTGTGTTCGTGACCCACGACCAAGAAGAAGCGTTATCGATGTCAGATCGTATCGCGGTCATGAAAGCAGGCGAGTTTCAACAGATTGATTCGCCCATTCGTATTTATGAGTCACCTGCTAACTTATTTACCGCCAACTTCATTGGTGAGACCAACTTATTTAAAGCCCGTGTGCTTGAAATTAGTGATAGCCGTATTAAAGTTGAAGTCACTGAACAAAAAGATGGCTTCCATCCGGTACGTGATTTGCCCCGTCCGAAATTTGAAGTACAAGTGGGCCAAAGTATAAACCTACTTCTGCGCCCAGAGGACATCCGCGTTTATTATCTCAATGAGGGCTATGATGGGCTTGTGGGCTACGTGGTCGACAGTGCGTATAAAGGCAGTACGCTTGACTCGGTGATTAAACTTGAAAATGGCAATATGGTTAAGGCATCAGAGTACTTTAACGAAGATGACCCCAACTTCAACTATAAGTTAGGTCAAGAGGTTAGAGTGGACTGGGTTGATGGCTGGGAGTGGATCTTACCTGATGAATAAGTCAATTGTACCCGATAATTCAGTAAATACGGCGACCCATACGGCTAGCAGAAGTCCGCTGTTTCAGCGTGTGACTTTGTTTGTTATCTGGGCCTGGTTAATTGTGTTTGCCCTCATCCCCAATATTTTGGTGGTGCTGGCAAGTTTTATGACCCGAGATGAAGACAGCTTCTTGGCATTGCCGTTAACTGCAGAGAGCTACTTACGCTTTATTGACCCGCTGTATGTCAAAGTATTTTTGCATTCGCTGAGCATGGCCTCTATTACCACCTTGATTTGCCTGATTTTGGGGTATCCTTTTGCGTGGTTGGTCAGCCGGGTGTCAAAAAAGTGGCAATCTTTTTTGATGTTATTGCTCATCATTCCTTTTTGGACCAACTCTTTGGTACGCTTATATGCGGTGAAGTTGATTATTGCCGCCAATGGTCTTTTAAGTTCAGCCTTGATTGGCATGGGGCTTATTGATGAGCCATTACAGATTTTATATACCCAAAAAGCGGTGATTGGCGGATTGGTCTATCTGTTATTCCCGTTTATGGTGCTGCCTTTGTATGCGGTATTTACCGATTTGCGCGATGATATTGTTCTGGCATCAAAAGATTTGGGTGCCAACAAGTTTCAGACCTTTTGGCATGTGATATTACCCTTGACCACACCAGGCATCATATCTGGAGTGCTATTAGTGCTGTTACCGGCAATGGGTATGTTCTATGTGGCGGATATCTTGGGCGGTTCGCGTAACTTATTGGTAGGTAACATTATTAAGTCGCAGTTCTTAGATGCTCGTGATTGGCCATTTGGGGCGGCTGCAAGCGTATTGTTGACGGCAACTATGGCGATATTAATTGCGGCTTACTACGCCAGCAGTAAACGTATTGGCAAAACCGATCATAACGAAGTGGCTTAAGGGGGTGAGTATGAGTAATACAATGAAGTGGCTTTCTCGCCTTTATTTAACCTTTATCTACCTAGTGCTGTTTGCACCCATCTTAGTGATGGTGGTGTTCTCATTTAATGCCTCAAAAGTGGGCTACACCTGGGGCGGCTTTAGCCTTGATTGGTATTATGAGCTATTTAATAATGAGGCGATGATACAAGCGGCCATTAACTCGGTGTTATTGGCGGTAGTGGCTGCCACGGTAACTACGGTCATTGGTAGCCTGACCGCCTTGTCATTTCAGCGTTATAACTTCAAGGGTAAAAGCGTACTACAAAGTTTGCTGTTTGTGCTGATGATGTCGCCAGAGATTGTATTGGCCATCTCCTTATTGGCACTATTTTTGATGATCGGTATTGAGCTTGGGTTTGTGACCTTATTATTAGCGCACATCACCTTCTGCCTGCCCTTCGTGGTGATTACTGTATCGGCGCGATTGGCCAGCCTAGATAATAGTATTTTAGAAGCCGCTCGTGATCTAGGCGCCAGTGAATTTACCATGATACGCACCGTATTATTACCAACCATTATGCCGGCGGTGCTTGCAGGTTGGGTATTGGCCTTTACGTTATCGCTTGATGATGTGGTGGTCTCAACCTTTAATACCGGCGCAAGCTTTGAGATTCTGCCGTTACAGATTTACTCTATGGTTCGTGTTGGGGTGAAACCAGAAGTTAATGCGGTAGGCACTATCTTATTGGCCATATCGCTGGTTGGCTTGGTTATATCACAGCTGTTGTTGCTCAGAAAACGTTAAGGATATTGTTATGTCAAACACTAAGTTTCTCACTCGCCGACGTTTTTTGGAAATAACAGGGGCAGGATTGGCTGCGCTATCAGGTATGAGTGCTCTTAGCGGCTGTCAGCCGACAGGCTCATCTCACGAGACAGAGGGTGAGTCTGCTGTCGTAAACACGGACGGTAAAAATGTGGTCAAGGTCTATAACTGGACCGAATACATTTCGGACGATGTGCTAAAAGCCTTTACTAAAGAGACCGGCATCGAGGTGGTGTACAGTACCTTTGACTCCAATGAGGCTATGTATGCCAAGTTGAAGTTGATGAACAATCGCGGTGACTACGACATTATTTTCCCAAGTACTGACTTCGTGGATAAGATGCGTAAAGAGGGCATGCTAGAGCAGATTGACCACAGCAAACTTCCCAACTTTAAGCATCTTGGTAAGTCGTTTTTAGATGCCGGTTTTGATCCAGAAAACAAGTTTAGTATTCCTTATTTGTGGGGTTCATCGGGTATCGCGGTCAATAAAAATAGAGTGGATATTGACACAATACGTTCGTGGAATGACTTATGGCGTCCAGAGTTCGAAGGTCGGGTGATGCTTATGAATGACATGCGTGATGTGTTTATTATTGGTCTGTTGGTGCTCGGCTATCCAGTAATGACCGAAGACCCGCAGCACATCAAAGAGTCGTATGAGGTCCTATCTAAGATGATGCCAAACGTGCGCACCTTTAACTCAGATGCGCCGCGTATGCCCTTTATTGAAGGGGAAACTTATCTGGGTATGGCCTGGAATGGTGAGGTGATCATGGCTCAAGATCAGGGCATGCCAGAGCTTGATTTTGTATATCCAAAAGAAGGCGCAATTATGTGGATGGATAACATGTGCATTCCAAAAAATGCCAAAAACCAAGACAATGCGCATGCGTTTATAGACTTTATCTTGCGTCCAGAGAACTCGGCCATTATCAGTGAAGAGATTGGTTATGGTTCGCCAAGTGAAGCGGCCAAAGCTTTACTACCGCCTGATATTGCCAATGATCAGATTATTTATCCGCGGGAAGAATTGCTGTCTCTTGCAACTTTCCGTGGCGATGTAAGCGACTCTACTATGGCGCTGTATCAAAAATACTGGGATAGACTTAAAGTCGATATGTAGTCTTAAGCACTAAACTATCAGCCTATTTATAACCGATTTAACTACTTCTAAATTGCATGAAGTAGCGGGTTATAAATAGACTGTTTTTAATGGGTTAATCAGGCTTACTATAGCTTAATGGTTAAGCATCCAATGCCTGCTGGCAAGCTTGAGCCAAATAAGGATCGATACTGTCTTGGGTTAGTAGCCATTTTAGATAGCCGGCGCCATCTGAGGTAGCAGCCAACTCTTTAATGGCCTGACCTTTGTATTTACCAAAGCTTAGGTGAGTAGGGATGCGCGCCATTTCACTAAATTGGTATAGGCTCTCAACGTCTGTGATGTTGTGACCTTGGCTATTGGCCAGCTCAATTAAGCTGCCCAGTACCAATTGGGTAAAGTAAATATCATAGATAGCAGCGTGTGCGTGTTTGGCTTGTTCACGTGCCACTTGGCGGTGAAAGTAATACAGTAAAGACACCAGTTTGTGGCTCTCAAGCGTGGGCAGCAAATAGCTTGACATCGCTTTAGTACAGATAAGCTTCGGGGTGTGAGTTACACCAGCATTTTTTAGCACTGCCATATCAAAGTCAATGTTATGCCCTACTAAATACTGCACACTGCTGGGTAAACGAAACTCTGTGTGCGGCGGCTCTTGGGCCACATCTTCATCACAAATATGAGAGGTTGCCATAGATCCTAAGCTAATGGGCTTTAGTGGATTAAAGCGCTTGGATCTTGGGGCTTGAATAACCTCAATTTTCCCGTTATTAATCTCAATAATGCTGTAAGCCGCTTCCGTCATGTGAGGCTCGACAAGCCCAGTGGTTTCGGTATCTAAAATATAAGTGGTCATAATAATAAGCCTGTAACGCCGCCGCTATTTAAAACGGGCATAAAAATATTAGTATCTAATAACAATGTACAAATAATCGCAAGTAAAGTCGATTAACCTTTGGTTTTGTCCATTATAATGACAAATTGGGTTAAGGTTATGAAATCTTTATCAATTTATTAGGTGTGACTACAAGTTTTAACTGCGATAAGGTCATACATTTAAGGATAGTTTATGCGAATTAATGCCGACTTTAGCCAGCGTGCCGAGCTTTGTGCAGAGCAGCATCAATGGGTGCACTCTCCGCAAAGTGGGGTACATCGCGTGATGCTGGACCGTATAGGTGCCAAAAAAGCTCGGGCCACAAGCCTAGTGCGTTATGCACCCGATTCTTATTTTCCGCATCACTTGCACCCTGGTAGGGAGGAGATATTGGTACTGCAAGGGGTATTCTCAGCCGATGACAAGCATTATCCTGCGGGCTGGTATCTGCGTAATCCGCCAGGCTCAGGGCATCAGCCTTATAGTGATGAAGGCGCGACAATTTTTGTCAAACTGCGTCAGATGACAGAAGATGAAAAGCAGTATGTGGCGATAGATACCAATGATGCAGAGCATTGGCAGGCTCAAGGCAAACGGCAGGTTTGTCCGTTGTTTTCATCAGAGTATGAGCAGGTTAGTTTACAGCGCTTGCAGTCAGGTGAGACTGTATTTGATAGTCGGCCAGAGGGTGGGGCAGAGCTGCTTGTAGTGAGTGGGTCTTTGGTTGAAATGAAATCAGATCAGCTATCAGATGAGTATAGCGCCGGCAGTTGGATTCGCCTGCCAGCTGTGATTGATGACAATACAGACGAGGATATAAATAGTGAATTAAATACCCGTTTTGCAAACTTCAAAGCGGGGAGTGATGGGGTGACACTTTATTTAAAAACTGGGCATTTGGCACAGGTTATTGGAGCGGATAATCACTCCGACAGTTAATACGCTTAGTTGTTTTTGGCAAATAATATCAAGCCCAATATGATAATCACCACGCCCAATAGACCCAGTGCTGAAGGCATGGGGTTATTTAACAAAACCATGCCACCGATTAAGGCGAAGATAACTTCACTTGCTTGAGTGGCATCCACGCCAGCCACTTCACTTGAGGTTTTGGCTTCTTCACGGGCATATAAAAATAATCCTGTGGCTACTACACCTGCCAATAACGCCACCAAAAAGGTATTAAAAACTTGCGAGGCAGCTGGTAAAGGTGGCCGTATAACTGTTGCTAAAATCAACCAAAAAGGCAAGCTGCCTAAAGTCATTAGCCATATCTTATTAAATGAGCTTTGTAATAGTAGGGTTTCAAATGACGGAATTTTGGCGGTAAGATAACGAGTTACTCGGCTATCAGCGACGTTGTTAGTATTTGCAGTGCTGTCCAAAAGCTCTTCTGTCGTCATATCTGGATTAAAAGCGGCTGAGGATTTAGCATTAGAGGAAGCTTGCCATACCAACTGATTACCAAGTGGATAACTAAAGGCAGCGATTAGCGCTGGCAGAGCACCATACAATAAGATTTCAAACAAAGGGGCTTGGTCGTGAATATCGGCATTTAGGCCTTCGCTTAAATTCACTAAGACCACTCCGGTGAAAATTAAAAAAGCATAAAAGAATATCTTTTTTTCGAAGCGTTGACCGAACGCCATTAAGATAAATAAGCTGCTCACCACAGTGAACATAAAGGTGGCCGCGACCACCCAACCACTGACATGGTCGGCTGCATAACAGATGCCGGCATAAAATAAACCAAATCCAATGCCACCAGTGACACACCAAAATATAGGGTTTTGTGCAAATAAAGCACTCAGCTGTTTAATTCTTCCTATTCCATGTTGGGCTATGATAATAAGAGAAACCAACAGCAGCATAAATACATAGCGCAGACTGGCCGACCAAAACCAATGACCGCCCACACTGCTCATCAACTCGTTAAGCACAAAAGTTGAGCTAAAAAATGCTCCTGCTAAAAGCCCTAATAAAATCAATTTTACCACTGTAGCTCATCCTAGTTGCGCCCTCTGTTTACCACAGTTTACCTAGGTTTTTTTATAACTACAATTTTTCTCGCATCTGAAATAAAAACACCAGTCAGGATACTTACTTTAAGCTTTTAACTTATCGTGCGTAATTCTCCACCTATAATCTTTGATTTAGGTGGAGATGTCAGCACGGGCGAGCTAGTCAGGACGTTCTTGTTTTTCGATATATTGCCTAATTGTATCAATGGTAGCACCGCCAGTGGTCAGCAAACAATATGCTCTAGTCCAAAGTACAGGCTTCCAGTAAAACTCTGCCAAATGTTCTGCAAATTCTTTTCTCATCAGTCGGCTAGTGACTGTTTTTAGACTATTGATGAACTTACTTGGCATGATATTGGGGTGCATATCAAGCAGTAAATGCACATGGTCGGATGCGCCTTGAAACTCTAACAGCTCAACTTCCCATTTTTGACAGAGGTTCGTTATGATTTCTTTTAGCCTATCAAGCATAGCCCCAGTAAAGCATTTTCTACCGTTTTTTGTAACTAATACTACAAAATGATAAGTAAGACTGTAAACGCAATGATAATACGATTTAGGTTTATTACTCATAATTGATGCTAAATACAAATAATGCTAAGTTATACCTACACTCAAGTCGACTAAAAAGCCATGCTTAAAGCCTATAAATATCGCATTTACCCAAACATCGAACAAGCCTTGCTAATCGAAAAGCACTTTGGCTGTAGCCGTTTTGTGTTCAATTGGGCGTTAGCATTGCAAAAACGCTACTACGCTATATTTGGTAAGTCTTTATCACGAACCAAGATTCAAAGTCACTTGGTTAAGAAAAAGAAAAAGGCTAAATTTTCATGGCTTAGTGAAGTTAATAGCCAGTCGTTACTAAATGCCTTGCTCAACGTACATACCGCTTTTACTAATTTCTTCAAAGGTCAGGCTAAGTTTCCACGTTTTAAATCTAAAAAAATCCCACAGCGAAGTTATCAATGCCCCCAACACTGCACGGTAAACTTTGAGCAAGGCATGATCAACCTACCCAAACTTAAGGGCATTAAAGCGGTGTTTAGCCGTGAATTTATTGGTAATATTAAACCGTTACCATTAGTAAAACTGCCACAGGCAAATACTATGCAAGCGTACTGGTTGATAATGGTGAAGCACTGCCGACACTAACTACCATTGAGCCCAGCTTGACGGTGGGTATTGATTTAGGCATCAGTCATCTACTTGTTCTGTCTGATAGTAGCAAGGTTGATAACCCAAAACATTTAGCCAAAGCCAGTCAAAGACTTTCTATACAGCAAAAAATATTTGCTCGTAAACAAAAGACCAGTAAGAACTATCAAAAACAAAAATTAGCTGTTGCTCGTATTCATGAAAAGGTACGCAACCAGCGCTTAGACTTACACCATGAAGTCACGTATAAACTGATTTGCGAAAACCAAGCTACCAGTTATGCGATTGAAGATTTAGGTGTAAAAAACATGGTAAAGAACCGTAAACTTGCCAAAGCCATTAATGATGTTGGCTGGGGACAGTTTGTTACTCTGCTTACTTACAAGGCGAATTGGTACGGCAAAAATGTTCTAAAAGTAAATCAGTTTTTTGCCAGTTCTAAAATTTGTTCGCATTGTCATCACAAATTAGACAGTCTGCCGTTATCGGTGCGTCATTGGGTGTGTCCTAACTGTCAAACACAGCATGACAGTGATATCAATACAGGCAATAATATACGCCAACAGGCGTTAGCTGATGTAGCAGGACTTGCTACTGTGTAAAGAGTTCCCCCAGTACGTGACTTTCAGTGTAAGTGTACTGGCGAAAGGTGGTGACACAATCTTAGATTGAAGTTACTATGGGTCGCAAAGATTCCCCAACCATAACCGCTAGGTTTGGTGGTGGGAGTAGGTCAAGAAGAGAGACTATGAAACAAAAAATTAGCGAACTTGAACAGCAGCGTTTTAGCTATTTACTAAATAAGCAGTATGATGAGTTTGCGGCTATGTGCGATGCCGATTTACACTATGTGCACAGCAGCGGGGTGACTGATGACTTATTTTCCTACCTGCAAAAACTTAAGTCAGGGTTGTATGGGTATCAACAGCTAGACTATGAGATTGGCAAGGTTATCGATATGCAAGACTATGTGATGGTAACCGGTGATTTTTATCACCAGTCGCCGTAAAACCACCCACTTCAGGGCATAGGTATCTACACAACTTAAAAAGAGCAAAAAAGAATGATAGAATCTTCCAGTATGGCATAGATAAAATGGAGCTAGATACGAGACTTATTAAACGTTATCAGCAACTCGTACACAATCACACTCACCCAAACGGTTATCTACATGCTGGTATGAAAGCAACTATGGATACTAAAAGCAGTTTTGCTCAGACCCAAGCGTTATGGCGATTTGTGCATAATGACAACATCAGCTATCAAGAGCTTAGTAAGCCGTTACTTGAAAACAGCTTACAAGG
>NZ_FUGD01000067.1 GCF_900162815.1 Psychrobacter pasteurii
AGGTATCTATCATGCCTCAGAATCCACCTTTTACCGTGTACTTAAAGCCCATAATCAGCTAAACCACAGAGGACGTAGCCTAGATCCTAAAGTCAGTAGTAAGCCGGAATCATTTACCGCTACAGGACCATGCCAAGTGTTCTGCTGGGATATTACCTACCTGCCAAGTCCTGTACGAGGTCAGTTCTATTATCTGTATATGATTGAAGATGTGTATAGCTGTAAGATTGTGGGATGGGAAGTGTACGATCATGAGTCAGGAGAGCTTGCCGCACAGCTTCTACAGCGTACGTTAATTAAAGAGAAGTGTTTGCATTCAGGCTTAGTTCTACATTCTGATAATGGGGCACCGATGAAGGCGCAAACGATGCGAATGAAAGCTTATGAGCTTGGGGTTATGACCTCTTATAGTAGACCTCGGGTAAGTAATGACAATCCATTTGCGGAGTCGCTGTTTAAAACGTGCAAGTACCGCCCGAATTGGCCCACAGATGGGTTTAATAGTCTTGATGAAGCGAGAGCTTGGGTGCTTAGGTTTACTCATTGGTATAACATGGAGCATAAGCACAGTCAGCTTCGCTTTGTGACCCCTAATGAGCGCCATATGGGTGAGGATAAAGTCATTCTAGCAAATCGTAAGCAGACGATAGAGAGTGCAAAAGCATTAAATCCTGCGCGCTGGGGTGGCCGAGAGGTGAGAGATTGTATACCTGTGCCCCCAACGACTTTAAATCCAGTAAAAGAGCCAAAATCGATTGATGAAATGAGAGTCGCCTAATTCATTAAATGGTGACAACTATGTTGACAAACACCGGTATTGATGACTTCAAAAGCGAGATTGAAAAAGACTATCACTGTCAAATACGACCAAAGTGGATACCTGCCTATGCTGAAGGGGCTGAGGTTTGGCTCACTGTATTTGTTAATACAGATATTATGAAGTTTCTTGCAGGTGCTATCGTAGGCGGAGCTACTTGGGATTTAGTAAAAGCAGGTACGAAGAAATATCTATTTAAACCTCTGTATGAAGCCTTAGAAAAACTATATCAAAAAAATCTAGAACCTTGGGATGGCTTAAAAGTTGTAGCATGTACCTTGCAGTTTGATGACTGCGAAATTGTTATTACAGGGGTTAGTAAGAATTTTAATAAGGTTTTCTCGGCTATATTTGATGAGATATCTAAAAGAAAAACTGTGTTTGAAAAAGAAGTTGGGCTTGAAGTTATAAAGATTGAAATGCCTATTGAATTCTTTGAAGGCAGAACGAATGAACATGACAGCTTTCACTTAGATTATTATAATGAAGATTATACTTCGTCAGCTCTTATGAGCTTATGGAGAATCACTTTTGCGACAGGATTCCCAGTAATGATTTATAGTTTTAAGGACGACGTTCTGTACGAACCTAAAAAGCTTCATGAGATGCTCACCTCAAACCACGATAAATACTAGCAAGAACACGATGTTGCCGTTAGTCTTGATAGTAACGGTATCCTGACGCAGACAATGGCGTTGCAGACTGTGGCTAGAGAGGGTGTCGAGATAACAGCAACGATTCTCGCCACGATAGTCTGCACGCCATTGGCAAGTCAGATACAAGCGGATAGCGAGAATAGCTACCCAACACCCGTATTAACAATATTATAAACAAAGCTAAGTTTTAAGCCTTTGATAAGCTACTTACGATTCTTTCTAGTACGTTTTTTGCGTAGCTTTTTATCTTCGATTCTCGCCAATCTTTTCTCTTCAGCTTGAGCTCTTAGCGCTTCAACCAGCTTGTCTTCCTCGACACGCATTTCTGGTGTCTCTAAAGTAATGCGACCCAATTGACCACTGCGCAGCTCATTAACTAAAATCTCTGACATACGGTAAGTATCGACCACACCGCCTTTTTTCAAAAAGCCGCGTTTGCGTCCTGCTACCTCGAAGAACTCCCAATCGGTCTGTGGTAGCTCATCAATCTTATAACGCTCTTTTAACAGCTCAGGATAGGCTTTAATTAAATACTCGGCGGTGTAGCCAGCCACATCTGAGAAGTCAAAAGCAGTGTCTTTAATGCCGCCAGTGGCTGCCAGCCGAAAGCCTGAGTTGGGGTTTTCAATCTTTGGCCATAGCATACCTGGTGTGTCATATAGCATAATGTCGTTATCAATCTTAATCAGCTGCTGCGACTTAGTCACCGCAGGCTCATCTCCAGTTTTGGCAATACTGCGACCGGCTAAGGTATTGATTAAGGTGGATTTCCCCACGTTTGGAATACCCATAATCAGCACTTTAATTTGACGACCGGTACCGACTTTATTAGGCACTAAGCTTTTGCAAAGTTGGATAATTTTTTGGACATCATTGGCCTTGTTGTCATCACAAGCGATGGCTTTTACTTGGCTCTGTGATTCTAATTGCTCAATCCAAGCTTGAGTCAGCTCAGGGTCAGCCAAGTCCGCTTTGTTTAAGATTTTGATAACCGGCTTTTTTCCGCCATGTTGGTTGTTACGCAGGTCTGCCACCATAGGGTTTTCGCTGCTAAATGGAATACGAGCATCAATCACTTCGATGACCACATCCATGTCAGGCATGATTTCTTTAATTTCGTTACGAGCTTTGTTCATGTGGCCTGGGAACCACTGAATACTTGGTGTCTGTATCATTACTTCATTAACCTTTTTGTAGTTTTTGCGCATTGCTCTAAGTTTACACTATTCACGCTTAAGATGTGCTGTAGCACCGTTAGCAAATCTATAAGCTAGCCGATTAATTCATCTGCAAGCGACTTAATCAAAACTGCTTATAAAACACTGTTTATTGCAAAACTTAAAGCAAATAAGCAACAAAACTCTCTACAAAATAAAGACGCTCTACTGTGACAGTGAGCGCCTTTATTCTAGCTATATTTTGAGTGAGTTTAGCTTAAGCTTAACTAACTTGAGCCTAACTAGAGGCTAAGCTAGCTCAAAGAATTTAAGAGAGCTTATTTTAGATTCTTATTCATAAAATCAATCATTTTATCCCAGCTCTCAGTAGCTGCTTTTTCGTTATAACCCAGGTCTACACCGTTTTCTTCAGCGCGTTTGTCCGCATTTGGGTTGGTAAAGCCGTGTTTGGCGTTGTCATAGACGTCAACGGTATAACTCACACCGGCATTGTCCATCTCTGCTTTGAAGCTTTCAACATCATCCATTGAGACCATGCTGTCATCGCGGCCATGAGCTACTAGCACCTTGGCGTTAAATTTATCTTTTTCAGCAGGCTGCTTTGGTGAGAAGTTACCATGGAAAGTTGCTACGGCTTTTACAGGCATACCTTCACGAGCCATATCCAAAGCGATTTTACCGCCGAAGCAGTAGCCCACCACGCCTAAGCGGTTGCCATCTACCGGTAATTGATCGGCGAAGTCATCTAGAATTGCGCGGCAACGACCCATCAATTTATCTTGGTCGTTTAGCATTTGTGTCATCCACTCATTGGCCTGCGCCGCATCAGTGGTCAATTTACCTTCACCATATACATCCATAGCGACCGCAGCAAATCCAGCCTTTGCCAGACGCTCAGTCACTTCACGAGGATGTTCAACCACGCCCCACCATTCTGGTGCGACTAAAATACCGGGAACCGAATTCTCATTGGTAGCCGATTCAGGTAACGCAATATAGCTGATCAGCTCCATGCCATAGTCAGCTGTGGTTTTGATTTCGTAAGTTTTAATACTCATCGATTATGTCCTTATTGATTTGTGGGTTTCTTTTTTTTATGAAATATATTGTATAAAAGGCCGTTTATGAAATAGGCTTTGGGTTGAACCACTTAATAACATAGCAAAGATAAGCCAGAGTTTCGATTTAAGAAATGTGAACAGGATTTGCCCGTTGCTATCGGTTTGTATTGATTCCACCGGCGTAATCCATTAGTCTGCTGTTTGTCATTTGGGCCAAAGCCTTAAGCCAATAAGCAGAGCAAAATAGCTAAGCAAAAAAACTAAGCGAGGAACTATCGTGGATGATGAGCAGTTAAGACCAAATTTCTGGGAAAAATATACCCTAGACCAGCTAACCACAGCCGAGTGGGAGGCTTTGTGTGATGGCTGCGGAGGCTGTTGTCTTGAGAAGTTTTTGGATGATCCAGAGTCTCCTTATGAAGTAGAGTACACTGATGTCGCGTGTAAGCTGCTTGATTGTAGTACTGGCTATTGCTCAAACTATGAAAACCGTCAGCAATTTGTGCCGGAATGTGTGTCTTTAACTGCCGATAAACTGCCAGATATGATGTGGCTGCCGAGCAATTGTGCTTATAAACTGATATATTTGGGTGAAGGTTTGCCTAAATGGCATTTATTATTGACCCAAGATATCGAACTGACCAAGCAAGGTATGCGTGAGGACGGTGTGGGTGTGGCTGGCCGCTGTGTGAGTGAGAATCAGGTGAATGAAGACGATCTTGAAGACCGTATTGTACGCTGGATACAGGCGTAGATCTTGCTCAAGCTGGACCATATAGGTCAATTAAACTGCACAAAAAAGGAGCCCTCAGGCTCCTTTTTTATATCTTTAACTTTATTAGTATTTGTCTTCTAGCTAACTGAATCAACTGCATTGATTAACTTTAAGAGAGGAGAACTAATCCGTAATTAGTTAACAAATTCAGGATAAGCTTCTTGGCCACATTCTGAGATGTCAGCCCCTTCATACTCCTCTTCTTCTGAGATACGTAGACCAACCACAGCTTTTAAGATACCCCAGACAATTAAGCTTGCACCAAACACCCAAACGAAGATAACCGCTGCGCCGCCTAACTGACCTAAGAAGGTCGCCTCTGCATTGGTCACAGGGACGATTAATACCCCAAATAACCCCACCACGCCGTGTACTGAGATGGCACCAACAGGGTCATCAATTTTGATTTTATCTAAGGCTAAAATTGAGAATACCACCAAGACACCAGCGATTAAGCCAAATAGAGTGGCTTGCACTGGAGTAGGGGTTAAGGGCTCTGCGGTAATGGCCACAAGGCCGGCCAGCGCTCCGTTTAATAGCATGGTCAAGTCAGCTTTGCCAAAGATAAGGCGGGCAAGCAGTAGCGCACCGATAGCTCCGCCCGCTGCTGAAGCATTGGTGTTTAAGAACACCATAGCCACTGAATTGGCGCTATTAATATCCCCCAGTTTTAGAACCGAGCCGCCATTAAAACCAAACCAGCCCATCCATAAGATAAAGGTACCCAAAGTGGCGAGTGGAAGGTTGGCACCAGGAATGGCGCGAATCTCACCGTTTTTGCCATATTTACCTTTACGAGCACCCAGTAATAACACGCCTGCTAATGCCGCTGAAGCCCCAGCCATATGCACAATTCCAGAGCCAGCAAAGTCGCTAAAGTTTAGCTCACCAATGAAGGGAACAGGGTTGCCGCCCCAAGTCCAGCTGCCTTCCATAGGATAAATAAAGCCAGTCATCACCACCGCAAAGGCAAAGAAAACCCAAAGCTTCATACGCTCAGCCACAGCACCAGACACGATAGACATGCAGGTGGCTACGAACACCACTTGGAAGAAAAAGTCAGAGGCTTGTGAATAAACTGCGTCTCCATTAAAGCCATTGGCTGCTGAAGCCGCTAGCGCAGTTGCCACGACAGTTTCGCCACCAGAGATACCGCTTAAGAAGAAGCCACCGTCATACATAAAGTGATAGCCACACATCAAGTACATGGTACAAGCGATGGCAAATAGACCAACGTTTTTGGTTAAGATTTCAGTGGTATTTTTAGCACGAACCAGTCCTGCTTCTAACATGGCAAAGCCAGCAGCCATCCACATAACTAAGGCGCCGCACATTAAGAAATAGAAAGTGTCGAGAGCGTACTGTAGTTCAAAAATCTGGTTTTGCATGATGATTCCCCCTTGGAATGCGATCGAGATTGGCAGGATGTCATTTATAGTGGCTGTTTAAGTTCTTGATCTTAAAAAGCCGAAATGAGGGCTGTATTTGATAACAGCTTAGATAGCGTCAGGACCTGTTTCACCGGTACGGATACGGATGACTTGCTCAAGAGGAGTGATAAAGATTTTACCATCACCAATTTTGCCTGTGCTTGCAATGCGAGTAATGGCTTCAATGGCAGGCTCTACCATCTCATCCGTTACGGCCACTTCTACTTTAACTTTAGGTAGGAAGTCGACCACATATTCTGCACCGCGATACAATTCAGTATGGCCCTTTTGACGACCAAAACCTTTTACTTCAGTAACTGTAACGCCTTTCACGCCAATTTCAGACAAGGCTTCACGCACATCATCTAACTTAAAAGGTTTTAATATTGCGGTAATCAATTTCATAGAAGATCCTTATTAATGACTTTGATAATGTTTGGATTTGATTGTTTACAACAAACGGCTTGTTAATACGGCTATTTAGCTATTGTCTTTGATGTCATTGTTTCAAGAATTGTGCCAACCAAAAACGAAGGGGGATGACGTTTTTAGGGCTAATAATGCATCAAAGTAGTGCATATTAAACTAATAGTGCACCAAATCAGTGTGCACCATATTAAGCAATAACCGAATTATTATAACTAAGTTTAACGATGGAGAGTTAGCCATTGGTTAGTAATTTGTGAAGGGTGTTCTGCGGGGTTACCGAGGTTAATAGGGTTACTTAGGGTTGCAATAACTAGCAAATCATTACAGACATTGTGGTTATTTAGTTGTATTATAAAGGTAGGGGAGGTAATGCCTAAATATAATAATAAATCCCCTCACATCTAAACGATTCATCTAATTGGAGATAGGGTGTTGCCTATTCATTCTGTTAAAGGTGTGGTCAAAAAAGACCACATCTCATGGTTTATCTTTGGCCTTATGGCCAGTGTGACTTTTATCGGTATCCTGTCAGAATTGGTGCCATCGGGTATCTTGCCCCAAATGACCCAAGGTCTTGGTATTGAAGAGACACAAGTTGGTTTCTTAGTTGGTATTTATGCTTTAGCTTCGGCCATCTTTGCCATTCCTCTTATTAGCATGACCTTGGCTATCAACCGAAAAAATTTATTACTGGTACTGCTAGCCGGTTTTGCGCTATCCAATATTGTGGTCGGTCTCACCTCTTCGTATTACCTTATTGTGGCCATGCGCATTCTTGGTGGTATCTGTGCCGGTATTATGTGGCCAATGATTGCCGCGTATGGTGCCGCTTTGGTGACGGACGATCTACAAGGTAGGGCCATTACTATTATCATGGCGGGGAATACCTTTGGTGTAAGTCTAGGTTTGCCGTTTATGACTTACATTGGCACTCATCTGGGGTGGAGAACAGAATTTATCCTGCTCGGGGCGTTGGGCGCAGTCATTGCTTTATTGGCCGCCAAATTCTTGCCAGCAGTACCCGGTGAGAAGTTGACCCAAAGTAACTCGCCAATGGCCATGCTAAAAATCCCACAAGTGTGGATGGTGCTGGTATTAACCTTCTTATCTGTGGTCGCCCACTATAGTACTTATACTTATATTACCTTGTTGGTTGAGACTTTAAGATTCCAAGGTGGCATTAGCCTAGCGTTATTGATATTTGGTATTGGCTCAGTAATTTCGGTCATTTTATCTGCCCGCATTATTGATGCGCACTTACAAGGGTTAATTGTGGCTATGTTGGTAGCTGGTGCGGTAGCGATGATGCTGTTTGTGGTCTTTGGCGGGGCTAATGGCTGGTCTCACATGGCCTTCTTGTTATGGGGTTTGGCGTTTGGTCCCTTAGTGACCATGTGGCAAACTGCGGTTAGTAAGCAGGTGACTGAGGCCAAAGCAGTGGCCACCTCGGTGCAATCGAGTGTGTTTAACTTCTCAATCATGATTGCCACTTGGGTTGCCGGATTAATCCTAGTGTATCTGCCACAATTTGGTGCCATGGGTATCGTTTACTTGTCGATACTGTGCTTTATCCCTGCCATCTTATTGTCACTGTTTGCTAACAGGACTTTGGGGGCTAAATAAGGGGCTTATTAAAAGTAACCTATCCTTAAAAATACAACGCATGCTTGAAAGCACAACAAAAAGCACGACAAGTTATAGAGTGGAAAAGTAGAACTAAAAAGGAGAATATAATGAAAAAATTTATCAATTCTACTGTCTATGGTGATGAAAATAACCGTCAGCAACAAGCCACTGAGATTTTGGTTAAAGATGGGGTTATTGAAGCCATTGGCAATAATTTACCCAGTGCAGACGAAGAGATTGATTTAAAAGGACGCTTAGTAGTGCCTCCGTATGTCGATGCTCACCTGCATTTGGATTATGTTTATACCGGCAAAAGCGAAGGCGCTACCAACGATACCGGAACTTTGTTTGAAGGGATTGCGCGCTGGCACGATGTCAAAAAAACACAGACTCTAGAAGATGCTAAACAGCGAGCATTAAAGGGTATCGAAGAAGAAGTGTCCAAAGGGGTGCAGTTTATACGTACTCATATTGATGTGTGTGACCCGAATCTAACTGGGTTAAAGGCAATGCTTGAGGTGCGTGAGCAGTTAAAAGACAACGTCACCATTCAAATTGTCGCTTTCCCGCAAGAGGGTATGTATGCCTATAAAGGCGGAGAGGAGTTGGTAGAAGAAGCACTTAAGATGGGCGCAGACTGTGTCGGTGGCATTCCTCATTTTGAGTGGGCATATGAATTCGGTCAGGATTCTGTCCGTAAAGCGGTAGAGCTGGCGGTGAAGTATGATAAATTAATTGATATTCACTGTGATGAAACTGACGACCCGATGAGCCGCCATGTGCAACTGCTAAATGCTTTGGTAATGGTAGAAGGTATCGGTAGTCGTACGGCTGCCAGCCACACTTGTTCGTTTGGCTCAGCAGATAATGCCTATGCGTTTCGTATGATGCAGCTGTTTGAACAATCTGGCATGAACTTTATTGCGTTGCCGACTGAGAACGCTTATCTACAAGGCCGTCAAGATACTTATCCAAAACGCCGTGGCTTAACCCGTGTCAAAGAGTTTTGGGAAAGCGGTATTAACGTCTGCTTCGGTCAAGACTCAATCAATGATCCTTGGTATCCTGCCGGTAACGGCAACCTGATGAATATCCTGGATAATGGTATTCACTTGGCTCAAGCCATGTCCTTTGCCCAGTTAGACACTTGTCTTGACCTGATTACCTATAATGGCGCTAAGACATTAAATGTTGAAGATCAGTATGGGTTTGAAAAAGGTAAGCCGGCCAACTTTTTAGTGCTTGATGCTCACACTCCTTTTGAAGCGGTACGTCAGCGGGCTGATGTGTTGGCATCTATTCGAAATGGTGAGTACTTATTCAAAAAGCCAGAGCCTAGCTATGACATTGAGTTGGACTTGTTTAGAAAAACCAAGTAGCCAGCTAATGGATAAGTAACCGGTCAATTAACAAACAACCGATCAATTAATAAATAACCAGTCAATTAAAAAGAAAAAAGGTGAGCTCAGCTAACCGGGTTCACCTTTTTTAGATTTTAGCTTCTGTATTAATTACATTTTTGGATACAGTAGGTAAGGGGTCTGACTGGCTTTGAGCAGTTTACGGGTATTACTGCCATGTAAGAACTCATGCAAGCGTGATTCGCCAAAAGCCCCAGTAATTAGAAGGTCTAGCTCATTGTGCTGTTGGTAATACATGAGGGCTGAGGTCACATCATGGCCTTGTATCAACGCTTTTTTGCAGCTAATGCCTGACTGGGTTAAGCGGGCATAAGCTTCGCGTAAGGCTTCTTTGTTACGCTCATTTTCTTCTCCGACCATCACCACATGCAGGTTTAGATTTCTAATCAAAGAAGTGCTACACAGCCACTCTAATAGGGCATGACAGGTGGGCCGGTTATCAAAGCCAAAAAGCGCAGTTTTTGGAACTTTAAAGCTCTCATGAGTGACTAAGGCAGGGCAGCGGCTGGCACGAATCAGCTGTGATAAAGTGTCTTTACAAGTTACTTGATGTCCAAGGACAACTAACTGCGCGCTTTCATCGACATAGTCCAAGCTTTCTGCAATAGAGGCATGGCGATGCAAATAGTAAATTTGATGCTTATAACGGCCTTGGTGCTGTTCACAATAACTTTGTGCCTGCCTTAGCAATAAGCGACCTTGGTCACGCAGTTTGCCATTGCTGTCTTTTTCTTCCAAAGTTAATTGTTTGAGGAGGTGAGTGCCATCATCGGCGACTAAGTATCCTGAATAATCCAACGCTTCCTTATGCTGTACGGTAGGGGCTGCGTGCAATAGACCTATGGGAGCCTGTAGGTTTTTGGCCGCCCACATGCTGGCCTCAAGGACAGCCTGTACATGGTTAGGACAATCCAAGCAAGCAATGACGCTATCCGCTCTTAAATTACTCATAAAAATCACTCAAACAGGGAGATATCCCTTCAACGTAAACTAAAAATCCCACTCTAGCAATGCTAGAGTAGGATTAATTGTGCTTGGCTATTAACTAGACACCGATTAACTTTAGAGTGCTCTAGTCTAGTAAGCCGATATCACGACGGTCATGAATTGAAAACTTATCAATAATGGTGCGACTCGCGCTGTTTAGACCCACTACTTTAACATCAACTCCTTCGCGTTGAAAACGGATCACTAACTTATCTAGCGTATCTACGGCAGTGACATCCCAGAAGTGAGCTTGGCTCACATCAATAACCACTTGATCTAAGGCTTCTTTGGTATCAAAGCTGTTTAGGAACTGAGTTGTTGAGCTAAAGAAAACTTGACCTTGGACGTAGTAGTAACGGGTGTTATTTTCATCATCCAGCTCACTTAAGATACTTAGGAACTGACCAATCTTATTGGCGAAGAATAGGGAAGATAACAGCACACCTACCAACACACCATAGGCTAAGTTATGGGTAAATACGGTGGTAATAACTGTGGCCAGCATCACCACGTTAAATGACATGGGATGGGTCTTAAACTCACGCAGAGATTCCCAGTTAAAGGTACCGATAGAGACCATAATCATTACCGCTACCAAGGCCGCCATTGGAATTTGGCTGACCCAATCACTTAAGAACACCACCATGATCAGTAAAACGGCACCAGCGATAAAGGTAGACAGACGAGTGCGTCCGCCAGATTTAACGTTGATGACTGACTGACCAATCATCGCACAACCGGCCATACCGCCAAAGAAACCTGAGGCTACGTTGGCAATACCTTGACCACGACACTCGCGGTTTTTGTCACTTGGAGTATCGGTTAAATCATCAACAATGGTTGCGGTCATCATTGACTCTAACAGACCTACTACCGCCAATGCCATAGAGTAAGGCGCGATGATCAATAAGGTCTCTAGGTTTAGAGGAACGTCAGGCAGTAAGAACATGGGTAGGGTATCTGGCAACTCACCCATATCGCCCACATTACGAATGTCCAAGCCCATATATAAGGCCACTGCGGTTAAGCCGACAATACAGATAAGTGGAGAGGGGATGATTTTACCAATCTTAGGAATCAGCGGAAAGCCGTAGATAATGGCCAAGCCCGCTGCGGTCATGATATAAACTGGCATGCCCACACGATCCATGGCTGGGTTTAGCTCGGGCAGCTGGGCCATAAAAATTAAAATGGCCAGGGCATTCACGAAGCCGATGACCACTGAGCGTGACACAAAGCGCATCAAGTTACCCAGCTTAAATACACCCATAAAGAACTGGAGTACCCCGCACAGTAAGGTAGCAGCGAGCAGGTATTGCAGACCATGGTCGGCGACTAAAGTCACCATGACCAAAGCCATGGCTCCTGTGGCGGCCGAAATCATACCTGGGCGCCCCCCAACGAAGCTGATAACTACCGCAATACAAAAGGAGGCATATAGCCCGACTTTGGGGTCTACACCAGCAATTATCGAGAAAGCAATGGCTTCAGGAATTAAGGCTAAGGCGACCACTAATCCTGAGAGCACGTCACCTCGCACATTAGAAAACCACTCATCTTTTAGCGTATTTAAGGAAGGGAAGGTTAGAGACATAGGTTTTGGCATAGTGTTTGGGTCGATTATTTGTTAAGTTGTATTTTATAGGGATATGAAACTAAAAAACAGACGAAAGTGGCCGGAATTGTAAGGCAAACGCTGTCACCGAAATTTACGGTAGACTATCGGCCATACCGCTCATAAAGCGTATGCTATCTTGTGCAAATACTTTCATAAATTATTCACATCACCTAAGTGGTGCTATAGTGGAGAGATGTTCGTTGATAAATATCAGCATGAGACGGCGCTTCTAAATGGAGTGTGTTTAAGAGGTTAAAAACACACAAAAATAGCCATAGAAAGGCAAGGAAATTCAGTTCATAGAGGCTGGACTCATGGTAGAATAAACACCCTCTACCCCTAGCAACGATCTAGCTTCCTATTTAAATTTTAACATTAATTTATACTGCGGCGATAACTGCCCACTGCAGTTAATGCAGGTCGAGTCATTAGTGTCAAAAATAAGCAAAAATAAATAGGGGCTACATATCTACAAAAATGGGTGCATCATAGCACAATATAGAAACAAGGACAGACCATGAGTACTGACCCAACCCTAACCGATGCCAATAGATCTTCGGTAGATCACACAGCTTATAAGTCACAAAGCACATCACCTAATAACTCTCAGACCTCATCAAACCTTGATCCTGAACAGGCCTCAAGTGTGGGACATTATCAGCCCAGCACTAAATATCAAGCCAAGACGAAGTCTGATAACAGCTCAGCTGACCTCATTCAAAAGGGCAGTGGGCTACAAGTGGTCATTGGTATGGGGCAGTCAGGTTTAGCGACAGCCAACTATCTAGCAAAGCGCAGTTATAGTGTTGCGGTAACGGATGGTAATGCTGCTCCTAAATTGGCCGATCAATTAAACCCCAGCATAGAAATCCGAGCCTTTGGTGAGATTGATGGCGAGCTGTTATTACAAGCTGAGCGTATTATTATTAGCCCAGGGGTGGCGCTAACCACTCCTGCTGTGGCAAAGGCCAAACAAGCTGGGATTGCTATTGTTAGTGATATTCAGTTGTTCAAAGAAGCTTGCAGCACGCCTATCGTTGCTATAACAGGCTCTAATGCCAAAAGTACGGTCACTACCTTATTGGGACTGATGGCCAAAGATGCCGGTATCAATGTTGGCGTTGGCGGTAATATTGGTGTGCCCGCGTTAAGCTTATTAGAAGACGAGCAATTGGGTGAGAATATGGAGCTGGCAGTTTTAGAACTGTCTAGTTTTCAGTTAGAAACTGTCACCAATCTTGGCGCAAAAGTGGCGACTGTGCTCAATATGTCCCCAGATCATTTAGATCGTCATGGTGATATGCTGGGCTATCATCAGGCCAAACATCGTATTTTCCAAGGGGCTAAGTCTATTGTGGTTAACCGAGATGACGCCTTATCCAGACCCTTGATTGCTGATAATACCCCCCGACTGAGCATTGGCTCTAATGCCCCAGATTTGGGAGAATATGGGCTAATCACTGAAGGCGATGGCAGTCTTTATCTAGCCAAAGGCACCGAAAAATTAATCGCAGCCGATAAATTAAAAGTAAAAGGCAAGCACAACTTAGTGAATGCTTTGGCGGCTCTTGCTTTGGGTGAGCTGGCAGGTATTGATGTTGAGAGCATGCTGCAAACGTTACAAGAGTTTTCAGGACTGCCACACCGCTGTCAATTTGTGGATAATGTGGCAGGCATAGATTACTTTAATGACTCAAAAGGCACCAATGTGGGGTCGACACTGGCCGCCATTTTAGGTCTTGGGTCTGTTTATAGTAGCCAATCTAATGGTAAAACCAAGTTAATGCTGATATTGGGCGGAGAGGGTAAAGGTCAAGATTTCTCTGAGCTTGCCCCTTTAATCAATAAGTATGTCAGTCAGGTATTGCTGATAGGTAAAGATGGTCCGCTAATTGCCGAGCACTTACAGCAAGCAGATTTATCTGATGACGTACAACTGCATCATTATCAGACTTTAGATCAAGCCATGGATAAGGCTCAGCAGCTCTTGACTAGCAGTTTGTCACAAGTGGCAGCGGTTTTATTGTCTCCTGCCTGTGCGAGCTTAGATCAGTATAGTAGCTACAATGAGCGTGGCGAACATTTCTGTCAGCTAGTAACTGATTTGAAGTGCTAATCTAGTTTGTTATTTATTTTATTGAAAAATAGTTTTAAGTACAGTTGATACCCTATGGCAAAAGATACTCCTAATGCATCTGGCTACACCCCAAATGCTCTGTCCAAACGTAAGCAAAATAGTACCGGCGTATTTTCCATGCCGTCAGCAGGAAGTGTGCTGATGGTCAGCGTCAGCTGTCTGATGGTGTTAAGCCTAATCATGGTGGCCTCAGCCTCTATTCCTTTTGCCAATATGCATGACATTAGTCAGCTTTACTTTTTTAAGAACCAATTAATGTATATGGGTATAGGCTTAGCAGCTGCGTTTATGGCCTACAAAGTACGCCTTTTATGGCTATATGACATGCTAACCCTGGCCTCAGCCCTGATGATGGTCATCTTATTACTGATAGCCACCTTGCTGTTTGGAGATGCTATTAACGGCTCAAAACGTTGGATTGAGATTGGCCCCTTTAACTTCCAAGTGGCGGAGCTTGCTAAGCTTGTAATGGTCATGTTTACCGCTGACTTTGTGGTGCGCCGCGGGACAGAGGTACGTCAAGGCTACGGGGGGATCTTCCGTATGGGCGTGCTGGTGATGGTGCTGGTTGGCCTGTTTTTATCACAGCCTGACTTTGGATCCCTGGTTATTATTATTGGGGTGATTTTGGCCATATTCTTTGTGGCCGGCGCACCTTGGAGTCAGTCTGGGTTCTTGGTAGTAGGCGGCTTAATCGGAGCGGCTTATGCGGTAATGTTCCAAGAATATCGTATGACCCGTGCCACCTCTTTCTTAGATCCTTTTGATGATATTCAGGGCTCTGATTATCAGTTGGCACGCAGTTTAATTGCTTTTGGCCGCGGTGAAATAACGGGTGTAGGCTATGGTGAAAGTGTACAGAAATTGGCTCACTTGCCAGAGGCGCATACCGATTTCTTGTTGGCGATTACTGGCGAAGAGTTGGGGCTAGTAGGCGTGCTTACGGTACTTGCTTTAGAAGCTTTAGTGATTGCTAGTGCCATGCGCATTAGTTACACTGCGCTGAAAAATCGTCAGATGCGTTTGAGCTATACCGCCTTTGGTTTTGCGGTAATTTTTATTGGCCAAGGTGTCATTAACTCAGGAATGAACATGGGGTTAATGCCGACTAAAGGTCTGACCCTGCCTTTCTTCAGTTATGGCGGCTCTTCAATGTTGATTAGCTTAGTCATGGTCGGTATCTTGCTAAATATCCATAAGAATACATCAAAAATACCAACGGCTCAGTGTCGCCATTACTAAGCCCTTGATTAATAAGTACACGACTCATAAAAAGGCCGTATAAATTAATTTATACGGCCTTTTTATTTGTGATTTTTATTTATTTTAGGGGTAAAAGAGGTTTAAACCTTACCCAGTACACTTTGGTGCTGTAAGGGTTCTAATCGCCACTGTGCGACGGCTTGCTCCAGCATGGCCTCTGGTTTATCTACATCAACTTCTGGCTGCTTGAGTAAAGTTAGAGCCTTTTGGATTAGGTTTTGACACTTCTGCTCGCTAAGGGTGTCAATGGGGGTGGCTAAGTTTTGTTTTGATAGCTTTTGACCACAATGATTCTCAACCAAGGGCAAGTGATACCAGTGCTCAACGGTGGGCAGGTTTAGATAGCTCATAATAGAGATTTGGGTCGTGGTTAACGGTAAGATATCTAGGCCGCGCATGACATGAGTAATCCCTTGCAGGCCATCATCGACACTGGCCGCTAAGAAGTAGTTAATGGTGCCATCTGCTCGGCGTAACACCACATCTCCTAAGCTTTGCTGTGGATTGGACCACTGTATGCCTTGAATGCCATCTATAAATCCCATGCTTTGATTGGGCAGCTGGATTCTCACCTTTTTATCCACTAACCCCTGTGTTTTTTGTTGCTGACTAAGAGTATGGGCTTCATAAGCTGCCGTCTTAGGATCGGGTAAGCAGAATCTGGGGTAAATATCATAGTCCGCTAAGTCTTTGCGGGAGCAGCGACAGCCATAAACATAAGGTAATAGCTGATCGTGTAACAGCTCATTGTAGATATCGGTTCGCTCGGATTGATACCAAATACTCCCCTCCCAATGCAGTCCTAAGTTTTCTAAATCTATTAGGATTTGCTCACTAAATTTGGTACTGCAGCGTTGGCGGTCGGTATCTTCAATACGCAGTAGCCAGGTGCCACCTAGGGATTTGATATGACAATAACTGGCAATCGCGGTGGTTAGCGAACCAAGATGTAACTCGCCAGTGGGTGAAGGAGCAAAACGGCCCATAGCTGGCCTATAAATAGGACAGTCAGTGGGCCGTTTTTCGTTAGGCATCGTCATAGACAGAGGCAGTCGCTAACAGTTACGGGTAACTGATAAAGACTTAAGAGTGGCCCCAGTTTTGACGCTCTTTGATTTCTGCTAAAGTTTTGCAGTCGATACATTGAGTTGCCGTAGGACGGGCTTCCAAACGACGTAAACCAATCTCAACGCCGCAAGTTTCACAAAAACCATAATCGCCATTGCTGATCTCAGCCAATGATTTATCGATTTTACGAATTAACTTACGTTCGCGATCACGAGTACGTAGCGCTAGAGCAAACTCTTCTTCTTGAGTAGCTCTATCGCTAGTATCTGATAAAGCGGCTGACTCATCTTGAATGTAGGTCTTAGTGCTTTCAGCATCACCTGCTAACTGCTGCTTCCATGCCTTAAGAATGTTCTCAAAATGGGTAAGCTGAGCATCAGACATATACTCTTCATCTGCGCCAACTTCGTACGGCTTAAAATTAGTTAGGTCGTCAATAGCATTTTGACTCATGACAATTTCCTATATCCATGTAGTAGGGGGTGCCAAATTAAAATAATGGAGACTTATATCACATTTTTTTTGTTATTGCGAGAAGTATTATATAAGGCCTTCTTACTGATTTATCAATGACCTGCAGATAATCTAAACGGCTTTAAGGCTTTTTGTTTTCTAGCCTCGTTATCCAGCTTTGTATAACGCCTTGTTTATTTAAGCTTAACCAACGATAGCCGGGAGCTGCTTGGTCATCAAAAGCAAAGTTATCAGATTTTGGTTTAAATTGGTAGCAAGTAGATGGGGTAGCATATACTTTGACTCCTGCCCTTTGGGCCTCAAAGTTTTGATGTACGTGACCGGTCACTACTGCTTTTACCGAAGGTTTGTCCTCAATTAACTGCCAAAAGTCCTCAGCATCTTGGGTGATATGGTCATCCATCCAAGCTGAGTCTATTGGCAGCACGTGATGATGCATGCCAATTATGACAGGATGATGACTATTTGCTACGTTTTGCGATAGCCAGTTTAGGTTTTTGTTACCCACAGTCCCATAAACCTTGCCAGGGACACTACTGTCTATTAGCAGTAAGCGCCAGTCATTTAAAGTAAGGCGGTGACGAGAGAGGAGCAGAGCGTTGGGTTTATGAGCTACAAAACGGCGCTCAGAGAAGGGCAGATGACTGTATAGCTCATCGGTGACATCATGGTTACCGGCTATACAAACAAACGGAATGCCGGTTTTCTCAAGCAACTGATAAATGTTTTGGTAAATCTCAGGCTTAACTTCATTCACCAAATCGCCACTCAATAAAATCAAGTCACAGCGAATGTCTTCCTCTAAGGCCTGCTGCAAACAAGCAGTGAAGCTTTTATAGTTATTGATGCCTACCGTTTCAGTATCAGAGTCTAGATATAAGTGCGGGTCGGTCAGCTGCAGAATATTAATCACACCGTCCGCAGTGGTTATCTGGGTCGGGGGATAAGTTTTGGGGTCGATAAAGCCTTGAAATGTAGACATGACGGACCTCTTCTTACTATAAATATTGAGCCATGCTTTTAAGTGGTTTATTGACTTCCTCCCCTCGCTAAACCGAGGGGATTCCTACAGCTAGACGGTCAAGCCCGACCGCGAGGATGTTCTTAGCAGCATTGATATCTCTATCATGCCATGTGCCACACTCAGCACACCTCCATCCTCTTATTCGCAAACCTGCTCTACCTTTTGGACTACTGTCACTTATTTTGTGGCAGCACGAGCAGGTCTGGGTAGTGTAACTCTCATTTACGATCTCAAACTGACAACCTGCATGCTTGCATTTATATTCCAGTTGTCGTTTAAGTTCAAACCAACCTGCATCGTATGTTGATTTAGCGAGGTTGGTTTTTTTATTGGTAAATGAGCGTGACTTAACATCACCAACCACAATCAAGGCATTATCTTTGACAAGTTTGGTGGTGAATTTATGAGTTAAGTCTAATCTTGTGTTTTTAATTTTGGCGTGGATTGCTTTGACACGATTTTTATTGTTAGCACGTTGAGCGATAGCAAGCTTTTTAGCCCACTTTTGCGTTTGCTTAATAGTTAGCTTGTCACCATTTGATGTGGTTGCAGACTCTTTTAAGCCCAAATCAATACCAACGCTGCCCTTACCACTTACTTGCTTAGGAAAGTCTTTAACAGTAATACAGGCATACCAACGATTACGACTGTCTTGTACTATCTCAAGCGTGTTAATTTGATACAGGCTTAGGTTATAGCTATCGAATACATCGATGAGGAGCTTTTGACCTTTAGATAGCGATAGCTGTATGGTTGATTTAAGTGCTTTTTTGCCTGTTTGTATTGTGCTTAGGTATTTGATAGCCGATTTCTTAAAAGGTATCCAGCCCAATGATTTACGCTTGGCATCAGCACGATTGGTACGCCAGCTAAGTTTGGCTTTTTTAAATTGTTTACGTGATTTAGCGTGTGTCTCATTGATAGCCTGTAAGGTCTGACTGTGTAGTCCTAAATATTCACCGCTACCTTTAGTATACTCACTTAGATCATAAGCACTAAAAAACTTACCGGTACGTTTTAGATGCTCAAAGCAAAGTGCATTAATATAGTTCCACACGAAGTTCACTGAACCGCTTAGATGATTCAGCTCTTTTATGTGTTTGTCTTTA
>NZ_FUGD01000178.1 GCF_900162815.1 Psychrobacter pasteurii
TGATATCTCAACGAGCCTCGTTTCCAGAGTTACTGACAACATCATAGATGACATCACAGCATGGCAGAACCGGCCATTAAGTAGCTTATATCCTATCGTTTATTTAGACTGCATTGTCGTTAAAATACGGCAAGACAAGCAAATCATTAATAAAGCCATCTATCTGGCTTTAGGCGTCAATCTTGAAGGCAAAAAAGAGCTGCTGGGTATGTGGGTATCGGAAAATGAAGGCGCTAAGTTCTGGCTAGGTGTTCTCACTTAACTACAAAACCGTGGGGTACAAGATATTCTTATTGCCTGTGTCGATGGCTTAAAAGGCTTTAGTGAGGCAATTAATACAGTATATCCAAACACACAGGTTCAGCTATGTATTGTGCATATGGTACGTTACTCTATGAAGTTTGTACCATGGAAAGATAGGAGAAAAGTAGCTGCTGATTTAAAGGCGGTTTAT
>NZ_FUGD01000066.1 GCF_900162815.1 Psychrobacter pasteurii
CGAAAGGTAGAGCAGGCTTGCGAATAAGAGGATGGGCTTGTGCTGAGTGTGGCACATGGCATGATAGAGATATCAATGCTGCTAAGAACATCCTTGCGGTCGGGCTTGACCGTCGAGATGTAGGAATCCCCTCGGTTTAGCGAGGGGAGGAAGTCAACTCCTTCTTTAATTAAATTAGTAATCATCTTAGAGAAACACTATGAGCAGCACACAACCCGCAGCCACTTCAGTCCGTCAGCGTGACTATCTTATCGCCCCATCTATCCTTTCAGCGGACTTTGCTCGCTTAGGAGAAGAGGTGGAGAATGTGCTTAAAGCTGGCGCTGATGTCATTCACTTTGATGTGATGGACAATCATTATGTGCCCAATTTAACTTTTGGTAGCATGATTTGTAAGGCGCTGCGAGATTATGGTGTGGATGCGCCTATTGATGTGCACCTTATGGTTTCTCCAGTAGACAGCATGATTGAGCAGTTTTTGGAAGCGGGAGCCAGTATCATTACGTTTCACCCAGAAGCCACCAATCACATAGACCGCTCGCTACAAATGATTAAAGATGGGGGCGCTGAGTGCGGGCTAGTATTAAACCCAGCAACGCCTCTGCATTATCTTGACTATGTCATGGACAAAGTAGACCAAATCTTATTAATGAGTGTTAACCCAGGTTTTGGTGGTCAGTCCTTTATTGAAGGTACTTTAGATAAAATCAAACAAGTGCGTGAGCGTATTGAGGCCAGCGGTCGTGATATTCGTTTAGAAGTAGATGGTGGGGTGAAAGCAAATAATATTAGGGCCATTGCTGAAGCAGGGGCAGATATGTTCGTAGCAGGCTCAGCGATTTTTAATCAGCCAGATTACAAGCAAGCGATTGATGCGATGCGTCATGAGTTAAGCCTTGTGGGTACGACTCAAGCGTAAGCTGTATCTAGCTCATTCATTAAAAGTTCACTCATTAAGTAAATATTAATGTGGTCAGTTTAATAGAGATACTATGACAAATAATAAGCCGATAGATTCTAATCTGGAAGGTGATCCGACTAGCCGTAGCGAAGGAAATACTACTTTTGAGGCTAAGCCTAGCTTGGTGCCTAAAGGGTTTACTATCGGCTTAGCTATTTTTTCAATTATTCTTAGTGTAGCTGGTTATGTGTTTCGCTATATTTATGGCGACTCTCTCACAGATATTTTGCGTCATGCTGCGGTATTGGTTCCGGCCTTCGTAATTGGTATCCCAGTGCTTTTTTGGTTGGGTGCGCTAATTATGAATAAGATTAAGGGAATGCATATTCAAAGACGCAATGCATTAACTTTGGGTTGGCTAATATCTTGTGTGACCATGCTGTGGCTGATGGGCACTTATAGCTAAAGTTTTGTTAGTTATATTTGGTTTGAATTTGAAGTCAGCCCATAACAAATACATAGAAAGGAACTCCTTTGTCAATTTTTGATCGCAATTCATTCTATTACCCTTATCCAGACAATATTCCAAAAGGATTGATTAAGACCTTGGTTGTGGTTTGCCTACTGATGGGGTTATCAGGACTACGCCAAGCAGAAGGCTGGCAAGGTTGGTTGGCTGTGTTTGAAAACTGGCTACTGATGTTGTTAATCTTTCCTACGGCTACTGCCGTTGTGGCCCTGCCTTTTAAATACCGTGACCCCAGTTTTGAGCTAAAGAATGCTTATTATTTAGGCATGTTTGTATCTTTACTATTTACCATAGCTAAATTACGTTACTGGCGTTAAATTGGCACTAAGCCAGATTTGGGACTGTGTGAAGTTTCTAAAACAGGATTATAAATAGCTAAAAACGGCCCTAAATGCTTACTTTAGATAGCTACTATTACAATTAGCCCTTGAAATTTGGGTCATTAGCGTCCATTGTTAATAAATACACGTATGCTATATGAGGTGAATAGGGCATGGTATTTGATTTTGAAAAAGACAACATTGATGTTGAAATTGACTCAGAGACTGGAGAGCGCAAGACTCGCCGAGGTCATGGATTCGCTCAAGAGACGATTCTAGAGTTGGTCGAAAACGATAAGGGTCAAATCGTCCTACGTGACTCAACAGAGTCTGAAGATCCTTTAGTAACCATTACTTTCTCAGAGAAAGTTAAAGAGATGCTAGACGGTGAGGCCCAGTATATTGGTCATAAAATGATTCATGCGGCGGTGCAGGCAGTTATGCAAAAGCAAGTCAGCCAGTGGCACGCGAACGTCTATGACGAAGAGCCTGAGCATTATAGCTAGGTGAATATAATCATTTTGAATGTAGTCAATTTGAATACAATTATTTTGGATATAATCATTTAAGACATAAAAAAGCGGGTTATCTTAGATAACCCGCTTTTTTTATGCTATTAAATCAAACAAATTATTTGATTTTAGCTTCTTTAAAGATAACGTGCTGGCGTACTTTTGGATCAAACTTTTTGATTTCCATTTTGCCAGGCATAGTACGTTTGTTTTTGGTAGTGGTGTAGAAGTAACCAGTACCAGCGGTAGATACTAACTTAATCTTGTCTCTCATGATGCATTCCTATTAATTTGTAAAGTAAGAGGGCTTAAAAAGCCTTCTAGTTAGTCGTTTAAAAGACTAAACTTTTTCACCTTTGGCACGTAAATCAGCAAGTACTTTATCAATACCGTGCTTATCGATGATACGCATACCTTTAGTAGAAACACGAAGACGAACAAAACGGTTTTCAGATTCTACCCAAAAACGATGGTTATGTAGATTTGGCAAAAAGCGACGACGGGTTCTGTTAAGCGCATGCGAAACATTGTTACCCACCTGAGGGCGCTTTCCTGTCACTTGACATACTCGAGACATGACGGACTCCTAATAAAGTTGTAAGGCAACTGGGTGACATGTCAATCATGTCGAGATAGTTGGTTGCCTTAACTACTCAAGATAACGAATCACAATGCGGCTATGGACACATAGGACTGCAACTTGAATAAAATGTTAACAGAAAGATAGTGGTCTTTGCCCTTTAATCGCCACAACAAGTAAAGGTTGACCAGGATAAATTTTTAAGGGCGTATTTATACCACATATACCCAGTTTTTTCAAATTAAATGTTTGTCTATTATCGCATAAATAATCCAAAACTTTAAGTCCCTAAAGATTAAAGAAGCATTTAACTGCTTTAAAACCAAGAAGTGATATAAAGTTTTCGCTATTAGCTGATAAATTTAGCTTAATAATTCAAGATTAACCAATGCAAATCGGCAAACATAAATTTAAAATATGCGGATGTCACGGCAAGATGTATCAATGCCATGTTAAAACCGGCTATTATAGCAGATATTATGCGGTAGGTTAGCAAAGTATGTTTTTAATTTTATTGGTTTGGTAATTAACTTTGTTAGGCTTCAATTTAGCACCTACTTTCGGCTCATAGGACTATCTTATACGATGGCAAATCCTTCTTCTTCACACCCTTCAGGTCAAGATAAACTCTCTTCTGGCAACGGTAATACTAAACCTTCTCAGGCGCTTACTACCACTCAGTCGCCTTATGCACTGATGGTAGTATTGTTGACGCTGTATTTCGCTCAAGGCTTGCCTTCTGGGTTTATCACTCAGGCACTCCCAGCTATCTTGCGTGAGTACGATGTGTCATTGGAGATGATTGGCCTATCGGGGCTATTATTGCTGCCTTGGGCGCTGAAATTTCTGTGGGCACCTGTGGTTGATAAGTATTTCATTGCTAAGTGGGGGCGCTCACGTAGTTGGATATTGCCCTTACAGCTTATATCTGCGGGGATAGTAGCCATAGTCGGCTTGTTTGATCCGCATCAGTTAAGCTCCTTGCACACTCTGTGGGCAATCTATGGGCTACTTTTTTTATTAAGTCTAATAGGAGCAACTCACGACGTTGCAGCGGATGGCTTGGCCACACGCTCATTAACTGGCTTGATACGCAATAACCCTTCATTGCCTGCGGTCAAAAATCCTTATCAAGGCATGGGCAATGCTGCACAAGTTATAGGCTACCGTATGGGGCTTATTTTGGGAGGTGGGGTATTGCTATTGGTATTAGGGCAGTGGTCTTGGCGTTATAGTTTTTTTGCTATGGCGGCGTTGATTTTGCTAAACACCTTACCGATTTGGCGTTATCCAGAAAGTAGACTTGCAGCAGCTACTCAGTCAAAGCCAACCCTCAAGTCTGTTACCGATCAAGACTTAGTCAGCCATGAGGTCAATCAACCTCAAGAGAGGTTGTCGCTGACTTCAGTGGCCGCTTATATCAAAAGTCAGTACGGTTATTTTTGGCAAAATACGCACATGCGGGCGTGGCTTGCAGTGTTATTGACCTTTAAAGTGGTGGACGGTATCTCTAGTGGTATGGTCAAGCCTATGATGGTAGATATGGGTATACCGACTTCTAGCATTGGGCTGTGGGCCAGTGTGCTAGGTTCTGCAGCGTCTTTGCTAGGGGCGGCCTTGGCGGCATTACTGTTAAAGAGAATGGCGCATCATAATGCGTTGCTGGTATTTAATGCTTTGCAAGTAGCTACCACGACCTTATATGTCATAGTGGCTGTCGGCTTTGAACATCCGAGCTGGTTGGGGTTATCTTTTGAAGGTCAGTCAGTACCTTTTTGGTGGGCTTACGCGGCCAATGCGATTGAACATTTGGCAGGGGCAATGGCGCTGGTTGCTATGCTAACTATGGTTATGCACTATGCCAGACACGACAAAGCGGGCAGTGACTTCACTACCCAGGTGTGTTTATTGACCGTATTTAGTGGCGGCGCACATTTAATCAGTGGCTTTATTGCTGCCCAGGTAGGTTATAGCGCCCACTTCTTAATTAGTGTGGGGGTAGGCTGCTTATGCTTATTACCGTTAATTTACTGGCGTAATAAGTTCATTAAGCAGCTATAAAGCTTTTTGAACTTTTTATCACCGGTCGCCGTAAAACCACCCACTTCAGGGGGTGGATATAAGGCGACACACACTGTCGTAAGAAGTCGTTAAAGGGTTGTAAGTTGAAATTAACCTCGGCATACTAAGTATATGAAAACCCTCAAGCTACGCATTAAAGACAAGCACATAAAAGAGCTGAATCAACTAAGCGGTTCGGTAAACTTTGTGTGGAACTATATTAATGCACTTTGCTTTGAGCATCTAAAACGTACTGGTAAGTTTTTTAGTGCTTATGATCTAAGTGAGTACACCAAAGGAAGTGGCGAGTATTTAGGGTTACACAGTCAGACCTTACAGGCTATCAATGAGACACACGCTAAATCACGTAAACAATTTAAGAAAGCCAAACTTAACTGGCGCACCAATCGTCCTGATGCCAAGCGTAAATCACTAGGTTGGATACCATTTAAAAAATCTGCTATCAAGTATTTGCAAACAAGGCAGACAGGTAAGAAGGCACTTAAATCAACCATACAGCTATCGCTATCTAAAGGTCAAAAGCTTATCATCGATGTATTCGATAGCTACAACCTAAGCCTATATCAGATAAACACTTTAGAGATAGTACAAGACAGTCGTAATCGTTGGTATGCGTGTATCACCGTTAAAGACCATCCTAAGCAAGTAAGTGGTAAGGGCAGCGTTGGAATTGATTTGGGCTTAAAAGAGTCTGCTACTACCTCAGTGGGTGATAAACTTACTATTAAGCAAACGCAAAAGTGGGCTAATAAATTAGCAGTAGCCCAGCGTGCTAACAATAAAAAACGTGTTAAAGCAATCCACGCCAAAATCAAAAACACAAGATTAGATTTAATCCATAAATTCACCACCAAGCTTGTTAAAGACAATGCCTTGATTGTGGTTGGTGATGTTAAGTCACGCTCATTTACAACTAAAAAAACCAACCTCGCTAAATCAACATACGATGCAGGTTGGTTTGAACTTAAACGACAACTGGAATACAAATGCAAGCATGCAGGTTGTCAGTTTGAGATCGTAAATGAGAGTTACACTACCCAGACCTGCTCGTACTGCCTTGAAATAAGTGACAGTAGTCCGAAAGGTAGAGCAGGCTTGCGAATAAGAGGATGGGCTTGTGCTGAGTGTGGCATATGGCATGATAGAGATATCAATGCTGCTAAGAACATCCTTGCGGTCGGGCTTGACCGTCTAGCTGTAGGAATCCCCTCTGTTTAGCGAGGGGAGGAGGTCAATAGATAAGATACAAAAAGACAAGGAGA
Source organism: Psychrobacter pasteurii (assembly GCF_900162815.1). Taxonomy (GTDB): domain Bacteria; phylum Pseudomonadota; class Gammaproteobacteria; order Pseudomonadales; family Moraxellaceae; genus Psychrobacter; species Psychrobacter pasteurii. The sequence continues at coordinate 6,187 of NZ_FUGD01000066.1, forward strand.
ATTGCTATGGCGGAATCGTCGAATGCCTTCGTGGAAGGTTTTAATACGTTTGTAAACTGGGGAAATGGGATTGTCTGGGGGAATGACTCCTGGTTAATCATGGATAATCCCTGGTATGGTCTATTGATTTTTGTGCTGATTGGAGTTGGTATCTTCTTTACGATAGCAACCCGTTTTGTACAGTTCCGTCAATTCGGTCATATGTGGAACTTGCTCCGTAGTTCCGGACAGGGTCGCAAAGATGGGGGTATCAGCTCTTTTGAAGCCCTGATGACCTCGCTTGCCGCCCGTGTTGGTACTGGTAACTTAGCCGGTGTCGCCATTGCCGTTTATATTGGTGGTCCTGGCGCGGTGTTCTGGATGTGGATTACCGCAATTTTAGGGATGTCGACCAGCTTTATTGAGTCAACTTTGGCTCAAGCATATAAAGTGCCTCATAACGATAACGTCTATCGCGGCGGCCCAGCTTATTATATCGAAAAAGGCTTAGGTCAGCGCTGGATGGCGATATTTTTCTCGTTGTGTCTATTGGTCGCCTTTGGTCTTGCGTTCAATGGGGTACAAGCTAATACTATCGCTCAAGCTACCCACCAAGCCTTTGGTGCGCCTACTTGGTTAACCGGCTTGGTTTTAGTAGTTTTAGTAGCCCCTGTGGTCTTTGGTGGTCTGCGCTCTGTAGCCCGAGTAGCGGGTAAAGTGGTTCCAGTCATGGCCATTTTATACATATTACTGGCACTATTTATTATCATCACCAACTTCACTCAGTTCCCAGCAGCGATTGTATTAATTGTGAAATCTGCCTTTGGTTTAGAGCAAGCTGCCGGTGGTGTATTGGGCTATGGTATCGCTCAAGCGATGATTAATGGTATCAAACGCGGTCTATTTTCGAACGAAGCGGGTATGGGTTCTGCGCCTAACGCTGCGGCGACAGCTAAGAGTCACCCTGACCACCCTGCAGTGCAAGGCTTTATGCAAATGCTGGGTGTATTCATTGATACCCTAGTAATTTGTACCGCGACTGCTTCTATCATCATTTTATCAGGAGTGGTTAGCGATCCAAATGTGGAGCAAGAAGGCATTCAATTGACCCAGTTGGCCTTATCTGAGTATGTGGGTGATATGGGGATTTACTTTATTGCCGTGGCCATCTTCTTCTTCGCTTTCACTTCAATCATTGCCAACTACAGCTATGGAGAGTCAAACTTAGAGTTTATCTCAGGTGAAAAAAGTGCCAAAGTAGCGATTATGATTTTCCGTCTCTTAGTATTGGGCATGGTATTTGTGGGTTCAATTGCAAGCTTACCTGCCATTTGGAACTTTGCTGACTTGTCGATGGGTTTAATGGCACTGACTAACTTAGTGGCCATTGTTATTTTGTCTCCAGTGGCGCTGCGTGTGTTACGAGACTATGAGCGTCAAATCAAAGAAGGCAAAACACCTGAGCAAATTACGTTTGATCCCGATCAATTCGTAAAATTAAAAAATGAAGCGAACCGTGATGCTTGGAAAGACTAGTTAATGTTGAAAACAATCCTTTAGATAATAAAAAACCCAGTCAATTGACTGGGTTTTTCTTTTAATATCAATAGCTTATACGCGACTACATGTTTGGATAGTTAGGACCGCCGCCACCTTCTGGTGTTACCCAAGTGATGTTCTGTGATGGGTCTTTAATATCACAGGTTTTACAATGCACACAGTTTTGAGCATTGATAACGAACTTAGCACCTTCTGCATCTTTCACAATTTCATACACGCCAGCTGGGCAATAACGCTGTGCAGGCTCTGCATAAATTGGTAAGTTCACAGTCACAGGAACCGTTGGGTCCGTTAACTTTAAGTGGCTTGGCTGATCTTCAGCATGATTGGTGTTTGAGATAAACACTGAAGACAGCTTATCAAAGGTTAACTTGCCATCTGGCTTCGGATAATCTGGCTTATAAGATGTGCTGGCCTTATCTAGATTATCGTAGTCAGGGGTAGTATCACGGATAGTTAGTGGCATTTTACCTTTAAGCAGGTTGTGCTCGATAAAGGTGAAAGCGCCGCCCATGAACAGACCCATACGGTGCATAGCTGGTGCAAAGTTACGGGCTGAGTAGTTATCTTCATATAACCAAGAATCTTTGAACATCTGGCTATAGGTTTCTACTTCATCATGCTGACGGCCTGATTGTAGCGCCGCAAAGATAGCTTCAGCAGCTAACATACCTGACTTCATTGAAGTGTGGGTACCTTTAATCTTAGCTGGGTTTAGGAAGCCAGCATCATCACCTACCAATACACCACCTGGGAAGGTTAGCTTAGGTAGTGAGTTTAGACCACCTTTGGTCAATGCACGAGCACCGTAAGACAGACGTTTACCGCCTTCTAATACTTCTTTGATAACTGGGTGTGTTTTTAGGCGCTGCATCTCATCAAATGGAGACATGTATGGGTTGTGGTAAGATAAATCTACCACTAGACCAAAGCTCACTTGGTTGTTTTCGTCGTGGTATAACCACCAACCACCAGAAGAGCCTGTTTCCGTTAATGGCCAGCCTAGACCGTGCATTACCACACCTGGCTCATGTTTGCTTGAGTCAATTTCCCAAAGCTCTTTGATACCGATACCATAATGTTGTGGATCGCTGTCTTTGTCTAAAGCAAAGCGGCTGATTAGACGCTTACCTAAGTGACCACGGCACCCTTCAGCGAAGATGGTGTATTTGGCATTTAGCTCATAGCCTGGCTCATAGCTTGGCTTTTGTGAACCATCAGCAGCCACACCCATATCGCCCGTTAATACACCACGTACTGAGCCGTCGTCATTATAAAGAACTTCAGAGGCAGGGAAGCCTGGGAACATCATAACTTCAAGCTCTTCAGCTTGCTCAGCCAACCAGCGAACTACGTTACCTAGCGATACGATGTAGTTGCCTTGGTTGTGCATAGGCGCAGGAATGATCGAGTCTGGAGTTCTGATAGAGCGGGTCGCTGAGTTTAAATAAAATACGCGGTCTTCAGTAACCGGCACATTTAAAGGAGCGCCTTTTTCTTTCCAATCCGGAATTAGCTCATCTAAAGCACGAGGTTCGATAACCGCACCAGATAAGGTGTGAGCACCAAACTCAGAGCCTTTTTCTACAACACAGACCATAAACTCATCTAGGCCAGCTTGTAGGGCGAGCTGACGGAGACGGATGGCTGCTGAAAGACCAGAGGGACCACCTCCAACAATCACGACATCAAAATCCATCGACTCACGTTCTATTTGTTCATCTTGCATTTTAAACTCCTTATAGCTGGCTAAATCATACCAACACCACACAATAATCGTCGGTGTGGACACTATTAATTTAATCGCTAGCAAACATTAATTTGAATACCTGTCAAATATACCCAATTGTGTAAAAATAAGCGACCACAGTCAGGTCTAAAAACTGGTTCTCATGATTTAAGCTGGCTGAAATATAAAAAAAGGGTTGCAGTTAGTTACCTATTATAAAATAAAAGTTAGATAAAGACGACACGATTTGTGACTCAGCCGTGGTAAAGTAACAATACCTACTATTTTAAGGTGATACTCTTGGTTCAAGAGGATATCAGTGGCAATAATACAAGGATATAATAACAATGTCGCATTCAGAGCAGCAACAAGTCACAATATCGAGCAGTTTAGACTCGCTTTCAGAGTTTATAAAGCAAGAAAGTAGTGATCGTCGTGGTCGCTCGATTCCCCCGCTTGATAAATGGTATCCTGAGCGTCAGGGTGAGATGGATATGGTAATTAAAGCTAATGGGGAATGGTGGCATGAGGGCGGCAGAGTTAGCCGTCAATCCTTGGTTGATTTGTTTGCCACCGTGCTGTGGAAAGAAGGCACTGATCAAGACCCCGAATACTATTTAAAGACTCCTGTCGAAAAAATCCGTATTACTGTAGAAGATGTACCTTTTTTAATCACTGAGGTCAATCTTATTGAGCAAAAAGAGCAAAATGACAGCCCTGTGATTGAGTTTATCACCAGTACAGGCGATGTGGTGCCTTTAGATGATGAGCATCCTCTTGAAATGAGAGAGTATCAAGGCGAACAAAGACCTTATATTGAAGTACGCTTTGGTATGAAAGGTCTTATCTCCCGTAATGTTCTGATGCATTTGATTAAACTGGGTGAATTGACTGAAGAGGCGGGTCAAACCAGTCTGACTCTGCGCAGTGGCGGCAAAGCCTACTCAGTGACTGTTGAAAATTAATTGCTAGTTTCTTATTGTAAATCAGGCCAGCGTAGATAACGACTGCGCTGGCTTTGATGCTGTAAATTGGTACCTAAGCCATGGCAACCCAAGCAACACCTATTCCTTCCTCCCCATCCATTAAAATGGACAGCGCTCCCATTGGTATTTTTGACTCTGGGGTAGGCGGCTTATCGGTTTATCTTCATTTAAAGCAGCAACTTCCAGATGAGCAGTATCTATATTATGCCGATACGCTAAATGTGCCGTATGGGCCAAGGTCTAGTGCGGAGATTAAAGAGCTGACATTAATTGCGGTGGACTGGTTGGTGCAGTCAGGGTGTAAGCTTATTGTTATTGCTTGCAACAGTGCTTCGGCGCATGCCTTGCAGTTGGCGAGACACAAATATCCTCATATTCCCATTGTGGGCTTAGTGCCTGCACTAAAGCCTGCGGTGCTAAATAGTAACAGTAAAAGTGTGGCGGTTTTGGCCACCAAGGCAACTTTAGATGGCGAGCTGTTAAACACGGTTATCAGTGATTACGCCCTGCCGGCACAGGTCAATGTGGTCAAGTGGTTTGACCCCAATCTGGTACCTTGGGTAGAGGCTGGCATGCCCATTCAAAGTGAAACGCCAGAGCGATTAAAAGCACAGCTTAAAAACTTTGCTCAACAAAAAGTGGATCACTTGGTGCTAGGCTGTACGCACTATCCTTTCTTTCGAGAGTTTGTTATGTCGCAGATTGCCGATGAGAACTTGGGAATTAAGGTAGTAGATTCAGGAGCTGCCATTGCAGCTAGGGTTAAAACTTTACTGCAGCAGTCACAGTCTTTGGCAGCTTCAAAGCAAGTAGAGGCCTCAAACGAAAGCTTATATATTGGCCATAGCGACCAAGAACGAGATGACCTTAGTTTGGCTCAGTCCACGCTGTCCTTTTTTGTTTCGGACCCCAAAGCCGATTTGGCAGAGGTTTCAAAACTCGTTAATCGATTGATTCATCGCTAATAGCTTTTTATTAGGGTCAGTTATGTCATAGAGGTCAGTTATTTGCCATTAATTGAGTAAAGAGTGAGGCAGGCGAGTTACCCAAAGCTTGTCTTGTTAATATAAAGCATACGAGTTTAGTTTGTGCAATACCCAAGCTTGAAGTAGAATTTAAAGATATAAATAGATAGATTAGTGTGTAGTGACCCTTCGTGGTCTAAGGAAAATAATATGACAAACAGTAATGACCATAAATTAAAAGATGAAATCAATCATTTAGAAGAAGCGATGCATGATGCGGATCAGTTTCATACGCTTGAAGAGCAAGTAGCGGATATGAAGCGTCGTGGCATTGACCCAAGCAGTGCTTATAAAAAGTGGGACGATGACAAAGATGAAGATGATGATTGGGGTGATAAGACTTGGAAAGAAAACGGTAAGTGGGAACCTAAGACCCCAGCTGACTTAGACAAAAAAGCTCAAGAAGAGTGGGACGGTGAGAACGGTAAGCCAAATCCACCACCAATTGTTTAAGGTAGGGTTTCAAGCAACAATTTGAAAAGCTTCGATTTCGCTCAATTAGTATAGATTAGTTAGTAACAGTCGATACAGAGCAAAAAGGCCACGCAATTGCGTGGCCTTTTTTATGACTAGCTGACATTAAAATTACTGACCGGTATCGGTACGGATGATACGAATGGTGCCATCACTTGAAGTTGTTTTGCGAGCGCCATCTTGTTGCTGAATCAGACGGCTGATACTGTCGCTGTTATGCTGAGTATTTCGCTGGTTTTGCTGATAGCTTGGCTGTGAAGATATACCTTGATCGCCACTAATTAAGCGATAGAACTTCTGACCCGCACGACCGTCGGCAGGGAATACACCCTTACTGGTCTGGTACTGCTGAATGGCTTTACGTGTGTTGTCACCAATAATACCGTCAACTGCGCCAATATCATAACCAGCATTAATTAAAGCTTGCTGAATGTCTTTGGCTTGCTGACGGCTGATACCTGGATCGTCCGTTGGCCAAGCGGTAATGAAGTCGGTCTTGCTGCTGTCCTCTTTAGTAATCAAATCAGACAAATGAGCAATGGCTAACGCATAGTTCTCTGATGCGTTATAAGAGTAGAAGGTATCAAAGTTTTTACCCACTAAGAAGGCAGGGCCATCTAGACCAGCAGGCAATAATAAACCAGCACTGCTTAAGTCATAAGGTAATGGGCGACCATCGGCTAGGGTAAAGCCTTTATCACGCCAGTAGCTCATAGACTTCTTGTTTTTTCGGCTGTTGCTGCCCCAGAAGCCTGAAGGGATTTTTACTTCGTAGCCCCAAGGTTCACCACTACGATAACCACGTTTTTTTAGGAAGTTGGCTGTAGAAGCTAGAGCGTCAGGCTTACTGTTTACTAGGTCACGACGGCCATCGCCATCGAAATCAACAGCTAAGTCAAGGAAAGTGCCTGGCATGAATTGCGTCTGACCAAACGCACCTGCCCAAGAACCTTTCATATCACTGGCTGCAATATCGCCATTTTGTACGATTTTTAACGCATTGGCGTATTCACCACGGAAATAAGACTGGCGACGATCAAAGCAAGACAAGGTCGCTAATGACTGGAATAAGTCTTTTTTACCCAAAGTCTGACCGAAGTTAGATTCTACACCCCACACCCCAAGGACATGTTCAGCCTTTACGCCATAACGGGCTTCGATACGGCGTAGAGTATCAGCCATTTCATGTTTGGCGCGAATACCATCTTCCACACGCTCTTTATCAACCAATGAAGATAAATAGTCCCACACATCTTTTTGGAACTCTGGCTGATAGTTCAAAGATTGAATAACGCTTGGATCAGGCTCGCTTGGGCGGTAGTTTTCAAAAGTAGAGCTACTTACACCACGGAAAGTGCTTGAGTTTTTTAGCCCATTTAAACACTGCTGGAATTGAGAATTAGAAAGATAAGGCGCCTCTGGGGCAGCTTGAGCACTAGTCGCAGCCAGAGACAAGCCAATGGCCGTAGACAAGGCGGCAACTAGACGGGTATGCAGCATAAATTAAATCCTTAGTGTTGTTTATAAAATGAGGAATAGACAGAAGGTAAAAGCCAATTAAATATAAAATTTTCAGCAAGTTGTCAGCTTCATAAGGGTGCCAAAAAGCAGCCTATAAAGCGCTTCATATTAGAGTAACCAAAATAAAGATTAAAGAAAAGCTGTGAGCAAGTTTGGTTACCATAAGAAAACGTGTAGCAAGGGTTGGGGTAAGGTAGGGGTAAATAATTAGAAAAACAATGAGAAAAACGAATTGTAAATCTGGGCATAAATCTAAAGCAGACCATATTAAATATGGTCTGCTTTGACAAAGCGTGCTTATGACGGTGAGGGGATCAAATAGCCACTAAAAAAGCCAGCTAGAAGAAAGCAAGGTGCATAATCTCTACACTAAGCTCATGACTTTCACCTGGCGTTAAGCTAACGGTATCCAAGTGGGCATTGGCAGTTTCTACACACAGCATTTTCTTATAATCCTCTGCGCCAAACTGAGAAATCTCATGGGCCTTAGTGTGCCAAGGATTCCAAATCACGGTGCTATTACTGCCTTTGCTTTCGATATGAGGGAGGCTTGCTCGTGGTTCAACTACGATTAATGCAGGGGCAGCATGGTAGATGCGATCGACGCCTTCGCTAAAAGTCACCTCACCTTGCTGGATTTTGGTAATCCAGTTGTCCAAGGCATCGGAATAGGTTACCTGATCAAGGCCCTTAATTGTAGTTTGCTCAATATCGCCGGTAGGCAAATAGGTATGCAGTGCCTGCGAGAAGTGAACGGTCTCATCGCTGTGGTTAGTCGTGGTTAACGCAATACTAAAGCTGTAAGAGCTAAATAAGAACTTCACCTGTAGGCCAAGTTTAGGGTGAAAATCCTCTAGCTCAGGCAGGCTTAAAGTTAAGCTTGAGAAGTGTTCTAATCTTCGATTTACATGCAGCGGGTTAAATAGGTTGACATCAAAGATTTGATTACGAGCAAAACCATGCTGCTTTAAATCAAAGCGGCAATTCGCAAAGCTGTCCTTGACCTGTTGTGGGTTGGCCTCAAATTGGCCGAAGACGGGCCAACATATCGGTACGCCGCCTCGTACGGAATCACCCACTTTGTATTCTGCTTTGTCGCTTACCCATAGCCAGTTATCAGGTTCAGTACGGGTTGAGAAATGAATCAGTTGTGCCCCTTGCAATAATACAGTGGCCGTATAGTCAGGGGAGGTAATGGTCAGCGCATCCAGCTCATCAATTTTGCTGTGTTTTAAAGTCGGTAACAAGTCGTATCCTTGGTAGAATAAAGTGGAAAATACTAGTGAGGCACTAACTGCCAGGCTAAATTTAGAAAGGGATTGCCCTCACTATTTACTTGCTGCGTCTCATAAGCTTCAACTAGGCTAATATCATAAGCCTGCTGATAGTAGTCGTATATCTGCTGGCTAGGAATAAGAAACGGAGGACCTGAATACTTGGCATACTCAGCTTCATCGACGCCACTTAATCCAAAGCTTAATAAAAGCTGCTGCGCTTTAGGGGCAAGCTTTATAAGCTGCTGCGAGTAGCGTACCCGTAGCGAATCCTCAGAGCCATCATCGGGTAAAGCCACTAGTGCAGCTCGGTCATAAATGGCATCAACTGGGCCTAGATCTTGCGACGTCAATTCAAAGATATCTCCGACCCATAGGGTAATTGTCTGTGAATTGAGGTGGCCTTGATAGTATTTAAGATTAGGCGTAGTTGGGTGTTCAACTACTGTGGGCTGTATTTGATGCTCTTCAAAGAACTGCTCAACCGCAAGCTCGACCAGCTCCACTCCGACCACATCACAGCCTTGGTCGGCTAGCCAAACCATGTCAATGCTTTTGCCACATAGCGGCACAAAGAAGCAGCTGTTTGGGGGCAGCTGCAATGCAGAAAAGTGCTTCATTAACAAAGTGTTGGGTTTGGATTGATTAAAGCCTACCTTATTACTTTGCCATTTATTTTGCCAAAAGTTCGGTTCCATGAATTTTCTCTATTGCTAGTGCGAAAGCTTATATCCAAAAGACTGGTATCCAAAAGATTGGGGTTAGACCAAATACTCCTTAAACTCTTTACGCAGTTTAGATAACTTTGGGGGAATAACCGCTGAGCAGTAGCCTTGTTGTGGGTTTTTGTTATAAAAGTTTTGATGGTACTCTTCTGCAACAAAAAACTCGCTGGCAGGATGAACCTCAGTGACCACACCGATTCCCATATTACGTAGCTTATTGATAGTACGGTCAACGGTTGGCTTTTGGGCGGCTTCATCGGTATAGAAAACCACAGAGCGATATTGGCTGCCCACATCGTTGCCTTGGCGGTCTTTGGTAGTGGGGTCATGGGTAGTAAAAAAGATGTCTAAAATTACTTCTAACGGAATAACTGTGTCATCAAATTCAACTTTAATAACTTCAATATGACCAGTATTGCCACTACATACGGCATCATAGTTTGCGGTTGCAGCATCGCCACCCATATAGCCTGAAGTGACCTTTTGAACGCCTTTTACCGACTGGAATACTGATTCGGTACACCAAAAGCAGCCGCCACCAAGAATAATTGTTTGCATTTTATTGTCCTTTTTATTTATAAAAATGTATTTATGACTATTTAATTTAGGTCTTAAATTTTATCAGGCTAGTGTAGCGCTATAAGTAACAAACAGTAATGATATAATACAACATATTCTATCTTCATCACGCCATTCATTTTGGCCCACTAAGCCGCCGCTACCGATAAGTGAGTTTGTATGTCAAATCCTGCCACCACCGATTCTGCTGTTGTCTATGATAACGTATTCACAACGCCACTAGATAAAGCGGCGCGCTTTTCATTTGATGAGCAAGTGGTGGCCTGCTTTCCTGATATGATTCGCCGCAGTGTGCCAGGCTATGGTCAGATGCTAGCGATGCTTCCGATATTTGCTAAGCGTCATTGTCAGGCAGGTCAAGTCAACTCTGAAGGCAAGCGTGTCAGCCGAGTGTATGACTTGGGCTGCTCGCTAGGCGGCGCCACCATGGCACTGCTAAATGAAAAAGGCGGCTTTGGTAAAGAAGAGCTGCAAATCAAAGCAGTGGATATCTCGCCGGCCATGACTCAAAAGGCTGAAGTACTGCTACAAGAAAACTATCCAGAGCATGATATTGAAGTGATTACTGCTGACATTCGCGGGTTTGAGCTTGAGCCGTGCGACATGGTGATTTTAAACCTTACCTTACAGTTTTTACCCCCAGAAGACCGCACTCAAGTACTACAAAATATTTATAACGCTTTAAATGACGGCGGTATTTTAGTATTGACCGAAAAGACCCACACCGGTGATGAGCAAGATGATGCCTGGTTGGTTGAGCGCTATTATGACTTTAAACGTGCCAATGGCTACAGTGAGCTTGAGATTAGTGGGAAACGTAATGCATTAGAAAACGTGCTAATTACCGATACTTTAGATCAGCACCATCAGCGCTTATCTGAAGTGGGCTTTAACCGTAGTTTGACTTGGTTCCAGTTCTTAAACTTTGCTTCTATGATTGCTTTTAAATAGGGCTGATTTAGTATTTCAGGTTATCCAAGCAAGAAGTTGATGTGCTAGTTGCTTTTGCCAATTAGCACAATGCCACTTTCAATTTCAGGCACAGCAGCATACCTTTTATAATAGGCATCTTAATAGCAGTCACTTTAACAATAATCACCTTAACAACACTCACCCCACATTCAAACACATAACGAACCTTCTATGACCAATAAAACCATCGAAACCGCAGAACGTGAGCTGTACCTTGCGCTAATTCAGCGTGCCCAATATCGCCCCATTGCAACCCAGTGGTTGGCTAACCTGCCGCAGTGGTTAAGTGACATCAAAGATAAGCGTAAATATGCGCACGCGCCGGCTTACTTATCTTCAGTGGAAAATTTGCCGCAGCTAGATATAAAAAATGTGGATTTAAACAGTGATGTCTTAACCATTGATACTCAGTTAACCGAGGGTCAAAACAAACAGATTACTGCCTTGATGAAGCAGTTAATGCCATGGCGCAAGGGGCCGTTTCAGATTGGCATCGGTGATAATAAGGTGTTTATTGATACCGAATGGCACAGTGACTGGAAGTGGAACCGAGTCGCGCCACATTTGGGTACGCTTGAAGGCCGCTATGTCTTAGATGTGGGCGGCGGCTCAGGCTATCACGGCTGGCGTATGGCGGGTGCGGGCGCAAAGCAGGTGATTATTATTGATCCGTCCTGCCTGTTTTATCATCAGTTTATGGCGATTCGCCATTTTGTGGCGGGTTTTGATGCCGATACCGATGACGATAAGACTGGCGTTGGCTATCGTACCCACTATATTCCAGTAGGCTTGGAGGAGTTGCCATCAAGCTCAGACCAAGGCAATCAGCTGTTTGATACCGTATTCTGTATGGGGGTGTTGTATCACCGGCAGTCACCGTTTGAGCATTTGCACCAGCTTAGAAACCAACTGATTAAAGGTGGACAGTTGGTATTAGAGACCTTGGTGGTTGAGGGCGATAAAAATACGGTGCTAGTGCCACACGACAGATACGCCAAAATGAATAACGTTTATTTCTTACCCTCTGTGGCGGCGTTAACGGGCTGGCTAGAGAAGGTGGGCTTTAGCGATGTGAAATGCGTGGATATTGACATAACCTCAACGGAGGAGCAGCGTGCTACAGATTGGATGACTTATCAATCGCTTAAAGACTTCTTGGATCCAAATGATCCAACCAAGACTATCGAGGGTTATCCAGCACCGATGAGAGCGACGTTGATAGCGACGAAGTAATGAGTCGTTAGCTTACTTAAATTCAACTATTTTTCTTAATTTAAAAGCCTACATTAGTTATGATAATAGTCACAACCAATGTAGGCTTTTCGCTTTAGATTTTCGGCATTTTTCTCACACTATCTAGGCAGGTTAACCATATCATGACGATGATTAACGGTAAAAAACGATTTAGTATAGGTTTGATGGGTCTAATGATGTTGATTGCTGCGCCTGCTTTGGCATCGGATGCTTATGGCAATCCTTTTGAGGACAGTGGCTTTGTCAATCAAGACTGGCAAGTGGTTTGTGATAATACGTTGACTTGCCGTGCTGCGGGTTATGCTGATGAAAACGCTTATGAGATGCCAGCGTCGATTCTAATTACTGCTAACCCGAAAGAACAAGTGAAGACGGCAGAGATACAACTGCCACCAGAAGTATCATCAGCTGATGAATATGATGTTGAGCTTTGGCTGAATGATAAGTTTTTTGGTCAATTGACAGCTGGCCCACAAGGTACTTATGAGCTGAACGAAAAGCAAGCACTATCATTATTTAAGCGCGCGCAACAAAACACTAAAATTGAGATTGCTGTCGTATCAGATATAGGCAGTGATCGATGGCAAATCAGTGATAAGGGCATGGCGTCTGTATTACTTAAACTCGACGAGGTTCAGGGTAGAGTCGGCACTCCTTTAGCCTTAGTGAGTGAAAAGGTAAGTATAAACAATCACAATCGCCAAACACCAAAAAGTTTGAAGTCTAAACCAATTATCAAAAGGGGATATGCCTATCCTGATAAGCTTAATAAAAAGTTAGATGCAAAAACATCCGCATACTTTCAAACTAATATGGATAAATGGGTAAAATCTAGTATTAATCGAGATGATGTATCAGAGTGTGATGCGTTAAGTGGTGATAATTCCTGGTATGACGATACGGACAGCAGAAAGTGGACATTTCAGCCCATTAACCAGCGGTACACGCTTGCAGAGCATCTATGCTGGCGTGGTGCTTATAACACAGGTTTTGGATACTGGGTTATAGACAACAAGCAACCAAGCCAGCCAACATTAATCACCACAAAGGGTAGCGGTTATACAGACGGTGAAATCTTAGCTGCCCATAAAGGTCGCGGCTTGGGGGATTGCTGGGGGATAGAAAGATGGCAGTGGAATGGAGAAAACTTCGTTCGATCGTATAAGGCAACAAGAGGCTTGTGCCGTAGCTTTGCAGGTGGCGCGTGGGAGTTACCCACGTATGTGAGTGAGGTTGTTGAGCCTAAATAATGAGGGTTACAAACAGTAACTACAAACCCACCTAAGCCTACCTATAATTACTCACTATGAGTAAATTATCAAGCATAAAACAAGCAGCTAATCAGTTAGGCGTTTCCGTCTCAACTCTACGAAGATGGGTTGAGACAGGTGTGCTTGTCGCCCAAAGAACACCCAAAGGTCATCGTCGGTACGACTTATCTAAAATAAACCCAAACCTGACTCGTAATAAGGTGGAGCAACAACGCAAAACCATAGCTTACGCTCGTGTATCGAGTCATGACCAAA
>NZ_FUGD01000189.1 GCF_900162815.1 Psychrobacter pasteurii
TATTTAGGATTACACAGTCAGACCTTACAGGCTATCAATGAGACACACGCCAAGGCCCGAAAACAATTTAAAAAAGCCAAACTTAGCTGGCGCAGCAACCGTCCTGATGCCAAACGTAAATCACTGGGCTGGATACCTTTTAAAAAATCTGCTATCAAGTATTTGCAAACAAGGCAGACAGGTAAGAAGGGACTGAAATCAACCCTACAGCTATCCCTATCTAAAGGTCAAAAGCTCATCATAGATGTATTCGATAGCTACAACCTAAGCCTGTATCAAATTAACACCTTAGAGATAGTACAAGACAGTCGTAATCGTTGGTATGCCTGTATCACCGTTAAAGACTTTCCTAAGCAAGTAAGTGGTAAGGGCAGCGTTGGTATTGATTTAGGCTTAAAAGAGTCTGCAACCACCTCAAATGGTGACAAGCTAACTATTAAGCAAACGCAAAAATGGGCGAGTAAATTAGCAGTAGCCCAGCGTGCTAAGAATAAAAAGCGTGTCAAAGCAATCCACGCTAAAATCAAAAACACAAGATTAGACTTAATTCATAAATTCACC
>NZ_FUGD01000076.1 GCF_900162815.1 Psychrobacter pasteurii
TAGAGTCCTGGTTACAGCAAAGTGCAGACGCTTATTTTAAGCGGTTGTTAATTGCCTCTCAGGCTTGTACGCTCGTGTGGCGTATTATGCAAGCATCTGATAAACAGTCACAAGAGTTTGCTTTGTTTTTAGTGCGCCTCTCAGGTCGGCAAATGAAACGGAGCAAACCAATAACCGCACCTGCTGTGATGGCAGGATTGTTCCAGTGGCTTAATTTTACCGAACTGGTAAATCATTATCCCCCTGACAAACTAAGTGAATTCGCTGATGCCGCTAGTAAATTTGTGTAGATACCTATGCCCTGAAGTGGGTGGTTTTACGGCGACCGGTGATAAACTTCAAAGCTTCATAAACTTTAAAACCCAAACTGCCTTATCGCGGTTTGGGTTTTTTATTAGGCTGATTTTGTGTACGGCTACTAACCAGCCCTATACTAAAGCTACTAATCCATCAGCCTGAATCAAAAAGTAATGACCCTTACGACAGTCAAAATTTTAGTTATAATGACTCTAATAAATCTTAAATGAAACAATCGACAGGTTACTAAATCCTGCTTAAATAAAAAACCTATTATCAAAAAACCGTCTTTTAAAAACCCACTTCTTATTTTTATAACTTTGATTAAAAGTGATCTGCTATGACTGACAAAACCACTAAAGATACTACTGATATGACTGAAGCTGCCGATACCACAACGGATACCTCTCATGCAGCATTAGATCCCAATGAGATGCCTGACTTTGAACACATGCCTAATGTTGCCTCAATGCATACTGGTCATGTGGATAAAAAGCAGCCGCCTTTTATCTTGGTAGATGGCTCCTACTATCTATTTAGAACTTATCATGCCCTTCCCAAGAACATGATGAATACTCAGGGGCTAACCACCAACGCCATTCGTGGGACGTTAAATGCCTTATTAAAAGTCATGCGCCGTTATAACCCCACTCATATGGCCGTGTGCTTTGATACCAAATCCCCTACTTTCCGCCACACCATGTCAGAAGAGTACAAAGCCAATCGTCCAAAGATGGACCCTGAGCTGGCAGAGCAAATTCCTTATATCCACCGCTTAGTCCGTGCTCTTGGCATTCCTTTATTGCGCATCGAAGGCGCTGAAGCAGATGATATTATCGGAACCTTAACTTACCGTGCGGTTGAAGAAGGCCATCATGTGGTGATCTCCAGCGGCGATAAGGACATGATGCAGCTGATTAATGACTGTGTGATATTAGAGGACAGCTTCTCAGGCAAAGTGGTAGATGTGCAGGGAGTTGAAGATAAATATGGCATCAAGCCCACACAGATGATTGATTTACTAACCTTAATGGGTGATGCCTCTGACGGTATTAAAGGCGTGCCCAGTGTGGGGCAGAAGACAGCCGTTAAATGGCTCAATAAATACGATAGCGTGGATAATATCTTAGCCAATGCTGGTGAGATTAAAGGCAAAGTGGGTGAAAAACTGGTCGAATTTGCAGACAATATTCCCCGTGACAAACAGCTGGCTACCATCGTTACCAACTTAGACATTGGTCAAGACTGGGATGATCTACGTATCGATACGGACCCAACTGCTCACATCGATGAGCTGCGTGAGTTATATACTGAGCTGGAATTCAAAAACGAGCTGGCTTCTCTATCTCATCCCAATCACCCAGCCAATATGGCTTCAGACAGCGTAGCCAATAGTAAAGCCGAAGCGGAATCACAAGCCCAAGTGGCTAAGACTCTACAAAACCAAAAACAGTCTGCCATCATCGATATTATTAAAGACAGCAAAGATCACGATCAAGCTTGGCATACTATTTTGGATGAACCGGCTTTTGATAGCTTATTACAAAGACTAACAACGGCCAGTCACTTTGCGGTAGATACTGAAACCACCAGTATCAATTGGCGAGAAGCAGACATTGTAGGCTTGTCTTTTTCACTACAAGCCCATGAAGCTTACTACATCCCTCTAAATCATAGCTTAGAAGAGGATGCACTGGTTGCTAAGCAATTAGATCAAGACAAAGTTCTGGCCAAGCTAAAGCCTATTTTAGAAAATCCTAAGATTGGCAAAATTGGACAAAACATTAAGTATGATGCCCACGTATTGCGCCGCTACGGTATTGATCTAAATATCACGCCGAGCAATTGGAAAATGGACACCATGTTAGCCAGCTATGTGCTAAACGCTGCTGCCACACGTCATGGTATGGACGATCTTGCCCGCCATTACCTACAGACCCAAACCATTACTTATGAAGATGTGGCTGGTAAAGGCGCCAAACAGGTTGCCTTCGATAAAGTAGCCGTGGACATTGCCAGTGATTATGCTTGTGAAGATGCCGATATTACCTATCAGTTATTTGAGGTTTTCCAAGCCCAGCTAAAAGACGATGAGGTCAACTTACGCCTATTGCATGAGCTTGAAATCCCTGTGTCACAGATTTTATGTGACATGGAGGCAAGCGGTATTTTGATTAAAAGAGCTTTCTTAAACGAGCTGTCACAGCGCTTTGATGAAGAAATTGGTGAGCTTGAAAAGCAGGCTTATTATGAAGCGGGCGAAGAGTTTAATCTGGGCTCACCAAAACAGTTGGGCGAAGTCTTATTTGATAAGCTTGGCGTTGTCGGTGGTAAAAAGACCAAGTCAGGTCAATACTCCACTGGTGAAGCGGTACTGTCAAAAATTGATCACCCTTTAGCTGAGATTGCCCTTGAATATCGCAGCTTGTCAAAGCTGAAGAGCACCTATACGGATGCGCTAGATGCGGTAGCAGATAAAGAGACTGATAGAGTTCATACCAGCTATCATCAAGCCTTGACCAGTACTGGCCGCTTGTCTTCAACCGATCCTAACTTACAAAACATTCCAATTCGCACCAAGACGGGCCGCTTAATTCGTCAAGCGTTTATTGCCCCTGAAGGTCGTGTCTTGCTAGCTGCGGATTACTCACAAATTGAGCTGCGCTTGATGGCGCATTTCTCTGGTGACAGCAACTTAACCAAAGCCTTTAACGAAGGCTTAGACATTCACAGTGCCACAGCCGCAGAAGTACTGGGCAAGCCTGTTGCCGATGTCACACCAACAGAGCGCCGTAACGCCAAAGCCATTAACTTTGGCCTGCTATACGGCATGAGCGCCTTTGGACTCGCAAAGCAGCTTGAGATGACGCGTGGTGAAGCCCAAGATTATATTGATCAGTACTTCAAGCGCTATCCTGGGGTGCGACAATATATGCAGGACACCCGCAGCAGTGCCGTCGATAACGGTTATATCGAGACTATTTTAGGGCGTAAGCTTTATACCCCTGATATCAATCACAGCAATCAAATGGTGCGCCGCGGTGCGGAACGTGCTGCCATTAACGCCCCGCTACAAGGCAGTGCCGCTGACTTGATTAAACTGGCGATGATTGCCGTTGATAAAGTCTTGCCTGCAGATAACGCCAAGATGTTATTGCAAGTACATGATGAATTGGTGTTCGAAGTGGATGCAGATAAGGTTGATGAAATTAGCGAACTTATCAAAAACGCCATGCAAAATGTGCTTAGCGATACTGCCAAAGAAATGGGCTGGGACGTTGAGTTCGCGGTACCGCTACTGGTCGAAACGGGCATAGGCAACAACTGGGATGAAGCTCACTAAAGCATGAATTAACCAAAGCCAATTGGGCTTATCTGTTATTGTGAATAGCTGCTGTCAGCGGGATTGGTTTCTTACCAGTCCCGCTTTTTGTTATCCTCTGGTTATGGCGATAAAAAAGCAATCAAACCCACAAAGGTGCTTTATGTCTTTAGAACAAATCGGCTATTTGATGTTCATTATTTTTCTACTTATTTCTTTATATGTTAAAAGTAAAAAGATTGAGCATCTAGAAGCGAGAATCAAACAATTAACAGCCCGCTCTTCAACCAAAACGTCTCAAGATGAGCGACTGGTATATTTAAGAGCCCACTTAGCGCATCTAGATAAAGTGAAAGCGATTAAAGAGCTGCGCAAACGCTATCCTGAGCTGTCATTGATTGAGGCACACGAGCTGTGGCAGCAAAAATAAGTTAAAGCGTCTTTTTATTGGCATAATAAGGATCGTGCTTTTTTAACCACCAGTTCATATTGTCCTGACGGGTTCGTCTAAAGCGCTCAATACGAGCTTCAAGCTTGGGATGCAGCCGGCGAGCGGTATCGATACCAAACAGCATGGGCGCACTGATTAATACCGCTTGTCGTAGCGGTAGCTTTGGTAGATTTAGCCCATCACCCACATCATCTCCAACAAAGGTTCGAGTAACGCTGGCATTGACCAGCTCCACCGCATGCCCTCGCCAATTGGTCTCACCCATTATTTGTGACGGCAAGTCATGCAATGCCTTAGCAAGTGGTCTGCCCACCTCAAAGTCCAGCTTTTGTACTGATAAATAATGATAAAACCACTCCCATGAGGCTTCTTCCGTCTTTGGAATACGCTCTAAATCCACGCCCATCCACCAAGTCGCTAGGCGCCATAGGTGCATAATGCCCTCGGCCTCCTCTGGAGTAATACGTGCTCCAAGCCATTTAAGGCCCCTCGATATCAGCAGTGAGAACTGCAGATGAGTAGCCACCATATCGGATTGATTAATCGGCTGCCCCCAATACTCACTGTCCCAATCGCCCTTGATAAGCCCCTTACGAATGAGACTGTGCAACTGGCGCACACGGATGGTTTGTCGCCAAGCTTCTCCGCCAATGGCTAAAACCGTATTATCTCCGGTAATTTGGGGATGCTCAGAGACCGCCATCATATAGCCATAAGTTCGATATAGACGCGCTAAGGCATCGTGCACTAAAGCTCCAGTTTTGATTAACGGCAGTGATAAGGCAGGAATACTGTAGCCTGCCATCAAGGCCACATTACGCAGTAGCCAAACCAAAGTCAGGGGGTAGCGTCTATAAGCAATAGCACCTTTCTCAGCGAGCTTGGCATCGAACCATTTAGGATGCGTGGCAAATTGCTCATGCAGCTTTTTAAAATCAGGGTCGTTCATTAAATACGCTTTGTCGGACGACTCAAAAGCAGCTTTGTCGATTATCGACTGCTGTAAAGCATCAGCAAATCTACCGTGTTTATTAATAATATTATCGACAGCCAGATCGGTTACTTCATAACCCTCAGCAATGTCATCAAGCCATTTGGGCTGCAATTGATAGCCTCTAGGCAATAAAAACTTGTGCATCCGCTGCAGCACTTGCAGCTCTTTATTTTCGGTCGGGCTTGCACTGCGACCATACGCATAAATCCTTGCAGACGCTTGTGAATATCCCATACTAATACCTTTTATCTAAAAAATACTGGCTTAATCAATCTAATACCTTACTGATAAGCTGTCTTATACTCTACCAATTTATACTAAGTATTTGAATTTCACTAAAAAATCTATTAAACAAATACGCCAAGTTGTCTTCTATTTTGTATAAATTTGGCGTAAGCTTTCTCTTTTGATATTTAGGTTTATTTACCTCAATCTTATTTACTATCGCCGTGACCCGCTTTGCTATGAATCAGTTCATCAAAACCAGAATCTTGCCCTTGGCATGCTTAGCCATTTTATCCCCTGCCCTCGCTAATGATAATCAGGCAGAGCCCCCTAAAACCGAAAACTCTCCAGACATAACCTCAAATCTTAGTGAGCTCAATCAAGAGGCCACAGAGTGGGCAGACGATCAACGTGAAGAGGTACAAGGCAAACTCAAAGATTGGGCGCATACCATGGATGATTGGTTTGGAGAGCCTGACCCCAATAAGCCTGCCTCTGCAAACTTACGTGTGGTGCTAGATACACGCTGGGCGGATGATCCTGTTGAGGGCAGTTATGTCACCGTTAAACCAAGAATTAGAGGTCGCTTGAAATTACCAGTCTTAGAAAGGCGCTTAAGCTTAATTATCGGTGATGAAGATCTAGATGAAGAAAGAATCCTGACCAAAGGTTCTGATAGTGCAAACTCAAATAATGACCAAGGCTATCAGGATAAAACCTATGATCGAAAAAGAGCTCGTGAGGATAATGCCTCTATTGCATTACGCTGGTCCAAAATTGAGGAGGCCCTTGGCTTTGATGCTGATATAGGGATACGCTCAGGAGATGATATCTATCTGAAACTTAGTGCAGATAAAGACTTATATCAGCAAGACGAGTGGAAGATATCTACCCATAATTATTACCGCTATGGTAGCGATAGTGAGCACACTGTTAAGGGCGAGCTAAACTTTCAGTACAACTTAGACCGCAACAGCTATATAAATAACAACGTCAGTATCCGCTATCGTCACGAAGGCGATAAGGAAGAGACTGATTGGGCCAATGAACTGCGTCAAATCCACTTTTTTGGCAAAGACAAACAACTGTCTTATGGCCTATCCGCCTTTGGCGACTTTGAACATAGCGAACCTTCTTTAAACAGCTATGGTCCCACCCTCAGCTACCGCCAACCTTTTTGGCGGGATTGGTTGTTTTTGCAGACTGAGCTAAATTACTTTAATGATAAAGAGCAAGATAAAGACCACTTCGTATCCACTCTACTAAGATTAGAGGCTCTTTTTTAGTCAGTCTGCTCTGTTTTAGTCAGGCTATTATATGAGTGCATCTGCCATTAGCACTAAGCCTGTTTGGCTTTAAAGCGACCTAACCAGTCTAGCCCCTTACGCACAGCGTCAGTAGCCTGCTGCATACGTGGGCTAAGTGGTTTGTCATGCTTATTAATCTTACTCATGTCACCCTTATAATGCTCAACCACTCGCTTATTCATAATCGCGAACCATAAAGGCGGAATGTAGGCCGGTATAATCATACTGGCATAGCCACTGGGTAACTGCGGTGACTCATCGAAATGACGCAACGCTTGATACACCCGGCTTGGATGAGCATGATGATCCGAATGACGCTGTAGCTGATACAAAAACAAGTTAGTGACAATGTTATTACTGTTCCAGCTATGGGCCGGCTGGGTACGCTCAAAGTTTCCTTGGCTGTCTTTTTGACGCAGCAATCCATAGTGTTCCAGATAGTTGACAGACTCCAGTAAGCTAAAGCCATACACTGCCTGACTCACAATAAAGGGAATGACTTTGGACCCATAAAGCTTATACAAAGCGCCATAAAGCACAGCAGTAATAGCCCAACCTTGTAGCAGTTCGTTGTCTTTACTCCAAAAGCTTTTTTTCTTACGCAGTAGACGGCGTTTTTCGATGTTAATTGAGGAGCGTAATCCCCCTATTACGGTACGGGGTAAAAACTGCCAAAAGCTTTCATTGTAACGACTGCTTGCCGGATCTTGGGGAGTAGCCACCCAGCGATGATGACCAAAATTATGCTCGATAGCAAAGTGACCATATGCCGAAGGCGCAAGACTGATTCGAGCCAAGGTACGGTTTAATTTATCAGACTTATGCCCAAGCTCATGCGCCGTGTTAATAGCAATGCCACTACCAATACCCGCTGTAATGGCAACACCCAGCTTGTTGTACCAAGGCAATTGACGCTGAGTAAATTGATGGGCTGCGATAAATAAGGCGATATAGTTCAAAGGAATAAAGGCGTGGGCAATTTTTTGGTAATAATCATCTTTTTCTAACTGCTGATAGGCTTGTTCTGATAAGTTACTTTTATCCAGCCCCATCAGATAATCTGCCAACGGGATAAAGCCGTAAGTAAAAATACTCCCTACCCAAGCGATGGCGGTATTTTTAGCATCAAAACCTGTTTGATCTTTCACCGCCAAACACATGCCCCACCCAATCACCGGCGCCATAGGACTAAGTAGCCACAGTTTACGTTTTGGGTCTTGCCAGCTTTCAGGCTCGCTGGCACGTTTGATAAGCTCACTCTGAGGTGAGTTTAAGTTATTAGTCATGATACATTCCCTGTATTTCTGATTTAGTGGGGTTATCCATTGCTAATCCTGCAATCAATAAACTCAAACCCCCTAATTCCAAACATTACTTCCTAAACGAAATAGCTTAACAGCTAGATTAGATTATTTAACCAATAAGCGCAAACGGCTTGTTGTTATAGCAATAAGTTGTAGCAATAAAAAGCCCAGTGCTAATGACTGGGCTTAAGTTAAATTCAAGTATTAATAAGTTAAATAGCAAATAGCCATATCAGCTGCTACTGTGTGGCATCAGTAGCCTTAGAGTTGATCTGATAAATAGGCTTACCATTTTTGATGGTTTGGACCACCTTAATGTCTCGAATTTGCATCGGCTTCACCGTTAGTGGGTTTTTATCAAGTACCACAAAGTCGGCTGCTTTCCCCACCTCAAGCGTCCCTTTACTGTCCTCTTCAAACAATTGATACGCTGCATGGCTGGTAATTGCCTGTAAGGCTTGATAAGGACTGGCCTGTTGTTCAGCACCAATAATCTTACCACTTCTAGAGAGCCTATTTACTGCACTCCACACCGTAAATAATGGATCAACTGGGGTAACCATTGCATCTGAGTGGTTGGTATATTTAAGCCCTAATTTATCGGCACTTACGATAGGACTTAAGAAATTGGCTCTTTGTTTACCTAAGTTCTCAACGTGGACATCACCCCAAAAATAAGCATGATTGGTAAAGAAGGAAGGTTCAATATTGTACTTTTTAAAAGTTTCTAACTGATCGGGTCTAACGAACTGTGAATGAATCACAACGGTACGCCGGTTTTTATCTACAGGCTGCTTTAACGCTTTAGAGGCAACCTCATGCGCCTTAATAATCATATCAATACTGGCATCGCCATTGGCATGAATGAACAGCTGATTGTCTGCTTTATAGGCCAACTTAAATAAATCATTCAACGTATCTTGCGACAGGCTCGGCAAGCCTTTACAGTCTGTTTGACACCCTTCCACCTTAGTCAAATAAGGCTGAGTAAAATAAGCAGTTTTGCCTTGTGGCGACCCATCAGCAATAATTTTAGTACCTTGAACTTTAAAGCCATTTTTGTAATCTTTAAACTTAAGACTTGCATCTTTAAGGTTACTTTCAAGCTCACTAAATCCTGCCAGCGATACCAAGTCAATTTTCAACTTACCTTGATCAGCCTGGGACTGAAAGAAGCGAATGGCTTCTCTATCGGTCATACCATCTTGTGCTGTGGTGATACCTTTTGCAGCATAAAAGTCTTGGGTTTGCTCAAAAAACTCAGCCTGTTTGCTATTAAGCACCTGTAGCATGTGTCCAACGAAGGGATACATCGCCGTTTCTTGTACCAAACCATTAGGCTCATTTGAATTAGGCAGTCGACCAATCATGCCTCCCTCAGGGTTCTTGGTAGCCGCTGAGACCTGCATCTTTTCAAGCGCCAGTGAGTTGGCAACGCCCATATGACCACTGGTGTGTTGAATATAAACTGGGTTATTAGGCAAAGCCTCATCTAGCTCCAACTTATTAGGGTGTCGCTTATCGGTCAGCTGACTCTCATCATAACCCCAACCATAGATCCACTCACCTTCTGCAATATTATTCTCGGCTTTATAAGCTTTTAAGGCAGCTAACATCTGCTCGATACTAGAGATAGTACCCACTGGAGGTGGGTTTAAATCCACTTGGCCCATGGTGTTGGAAACCATACCAAAGTGGCTGTGTGGGTCTATAAAGCCAGGTAATAGAGTTCTACCTTGAAGGTCGACGTGCTCAATATTGGAGAACTGATCTTTGGCCTTTGCCAAATTCCCAACATAGACAATCTTACCTTGCTGTTCTACTACCGCTTCCACAGTGCTAGGCTGAAGGGTGCTCATAGGAATGATGTCACCGTTGTAATACAGGTGAGCTTTATCTACCTTGGTCGCCTTAGGCTCAATACTGACCTTATTTTCAGTATTAGAGCCACATCCCGCAAGAAGACTTAGACCCACTACAGCGGGGATAATTTTTTTAATCATAACTATTTATGGATACCCTTTAAGTTCAACACAGTTTTTAAATGTTTTTTTGATGTCGCAAGCTTTTATATAGGTGCACATATATAAATACCTGGACAATCAAGGAGTTACTCTAAAACTTGTACACCGCCGCCCTTTACAATCCTACCAAACAAAGTCTGGCCATTTGCCTCTCAGAAATAGCGGCTGCAAAGTATAATATTGCTACAGCTATATCGTCAGCGTCCCCTAAATGCTTAATGGGCATATTTTTCAACAGGGCTCTTTAATTTCTAGCGTCAATGCGCTTTATAAAGTGTCAGGTTTAGTGTCAGAGTTATATAGATAGCAAACATAGCAAATTTAGCCTTAGCTCACGGTGATTATTTGTTCCTTTCCAGTAAGAGCTAAAGGTTTTATTTTAGGGATAATATGATTTATAATAAGACATACTATTAAATACAATTAAACTATTAAAATAATAGGTTTAATTTTTATTAATAAAATACAAGCCCATTATTTTCTCAAGCAAACTAAGGAGATAGCCATCATTACCGAAGACAGCCTCATTGAATACTTTGAGGCCTTTTTACTTGTATTATCCATCGTTCCTTGTGTGCTTTATGCCATAAAAAGCCACTTGAATGTCGCTCGATATTTTTGGATAGGCGCTACCTTAGTCTTTCTTTCTGCCCTTCGTCGTGAGCTGAGTTTTTTATCAGACGCTTTGGTGCCTGAAGACTTTGTATTTATTGGTCAAAGCTATGATTGGTGGGAGGATGCTGCCTTATTAGTCATTACCTTAACGGCTCTTGGCTTGCTTATCTATGCTCGCCGCTATGTTTGGGCCGTCCTCAAAGAGGTCCCTAAAAAGCTGTATATCGTGACTGCTATTCTAGTTGTTGTTCAGTATGTGGCTGAAAATGAAATGGGGTTCAGTACCGTCAGCGGCAACATAATTGAAGAGCTTTGTGAGGTCATCATTTATATTATTGCTTTTGTATATTTATGGCGCTTTAAATTGGATGACTTTAACAGCAGATTTATTCATAAAAGCTAACGTTACAACTTTTTACCTCTATCACAGAATGCGAACAACTCATAACTCAGCCTTACTTATTAACTGAAACATTGCTTCTATAATGAAGTGTAAGGGTTAAGCACCTATAAGCAATAATGGCTACTGTGCTACTGACTTCAACTTTGAGGTCAATTTATTTAGCCAATCACGTTAGGAGAATGTTATGAAGGATCCAGAGAATAACTTAGATCAGATTGTGGCTGAAGAAGGATTAACGCCGATGCACCGTCAAAACATTGATGAGGCGCGTATTGATGAAGTCTTGGTAGAAGAGAGCTTAGACAGCACTGATTATCCTGATATCCGTGATATTGCTGATGATGAAGCTGTACCTCATAGTCATGAAGATGATTAGTCTCGAGTATCTATAATCGTTAATCAATATTTGAGATTTGAGTCTTTATCAAAAAATCCCGCTATCCAAGATAGTGGGATTTTTTATTACATTGGTTTAACTATAGTTTAGCTAAGGTTAGTTCGGCTATGACAAATAACGACTATATCCATATCTTCAAAAATCTAATCCCAACCTTCTAAGGTCACTGCCCAAGCTGCAACCAAAGGCTTCGCTAAGGCTTCGATTAAGTCTATATGGGCCTCATCATCGTTTAAAGCAGGAATATAGTGATACTCTTGACCCCCAGCGTTGATAAAGTTATCTCTATTTTCCATCGCTAGCTCTTCAAGCGTCTCTAAACAGTCGGCAGAAAACGCTGGGCTGACCACTTGAACTGAGCGCACACCCGATTTGCCCCACTCCTCTAAGGTCACATCGGTATAAGGCTTAACCCACTCTTGCTTGCCAAAGCGTGACTGGAAACTGGTAATCCACTCATCTTCTGCTAACCCTAACTCCTGGGCTACCTGAGCTGCGGTACATTTACAGCGTTTGGGATAAGGGTCACCTTTATCAGCGTAAGGCTGAGGAATACCATGGAAGCTAAACATCAGCTTCTCAGGTTTACCGTGTACGGCTTGGAAACGGCGTATCGAATCTGCCAATGCTTTGATATACAAAGGATGGGCAAAGTAATCTTTAACAATAGTGTAATTGGGCAGGTTACGCTGTTTAAGCGACCACTTGGTTAACGCATCATAGACTGCGCCCCCTGACGTGGCTGAATACTGAGGAAACAAGGGTAAGATAACAAAATGGTCCACGCCTTCACTACGCAGTTTATCCATCACATCAGGCAGACCTGGGTTACCATAAGTCATTGCTGCATGAACTGATACCTCAAAAGGTGCCATGCTACCGTCTAAACGAGCCTGTAACTTCTCAACTTGCTGGCCTAATATCTTACGGATCGGAGAGTCGCCTTCCCAAACACTGGCATAAGCTTCTGCCACCCGCTTCGGACGAGTTGGCAGTACAAACAAGTTAAGAATAATCGCCCACAAAAACTGCGGTATTTCAATTACCCTTGGGTCAGACAAAAATTGTTTTAGATAGCGTCGTACTGCGGGGGCTGTTGGCTCATCAGGGGTTCCGAGGTTGACGAGCAAGACTGCAATACGGGGAGGCTTATTGGGTTTCATAGTGCGCTGAGTGTCCTTGCTAAATCAAATTTAATGATTTTATAAAAGCGTAATGGGCCTAGCCTAGGCTTATATTATCTGCCTTAATTCAGCTTTATCTCGTTATATAAATTAAAGGATTTAGTTTAAAATTGATAACTATCATTTAAGTCGCTGATTGACAACAGATATTGATTGGCCATGAAGCTTCAGTGTAACATTATTAACGGTCAATTTACTAAAGTAGTGCTAGATCCTAAGGGCCAAACCTTACTCTGACAATTATGGGTCTGACCCTCGCAGATGCAAGTTGTACTTATAAGCCCTTAAGCCTACAATAGCTATGACCCAACACTTCTTTGCTCCCTTTCCTAACTGACATAGCAAATATCATTATTGAGGTAATTTTGAGTATCCAATCGACCGCGACAGATCCAAAATTTGCCAACTCTGTGGGCATTGTAACGCCGCAGACGATGCATTTTGATACCCCCCTAACTTTAGAGTGCAACCGAACTTTGCCTGAGTTTGATCTGGTTTATGAAACTTATGGCGAATTAAATGCTGATAAATCCAATGCTATTTTGATTTGTCATGCTCTCTCAGGCAGTCATCATGCTGCCGGTTGGCACAGCGAAGAGGATAAGAAGCCTGGCTGGTGGGACAATATGATTGGCCCTGGTAAAGCCATTGATACCACACGCTTCTTTGTGGTCTGCCTAAATAATATTGGTAGCTGTCATGGCTCTACAGGCCCAACCACACCTATCCCAGAGTCTAGCGATGCCGGAACGCCTGGTAAACCTTATGGCCCAGACTTCCCTTTAATTACCATCAAAGACTGGGTAAAAACCCAAGCCATGCTCTCTGATCGTTTGGGTATAGACGTTTGGCACGCAGTGGTCGGTGGTTCTATGGGCGGCATGCAAGCCTTACAGTGGTCAGTTGATTATCCTGATCGCTTAAAGCGCTGCGTCATTATTGCCAGTACGCCAAAACTGTCGGCTCAAAACATCGCTTTCAATGAAGTCGCGCGTCAATCCATCTTATCTGACCCTGACTTTAATAAGGGCCGCTATTTGGAAGCGGGCACCTACCCTCGCCGTGGTCTAATTTTAGCGCGCATGGTGGGTCATATTACCTATCTGACTGAAGATGCCATGAAATCTAAATTTGGTCGTGACTTAAAGTCCGGCAAATTTATGTATGGCTATGACGTAGAATTCCAAGTTGAAAGTTATTTACGATATCAAGGTGAGCGCTTTAGTAAAAACTTTGACGCCAACACTTATCTGCTAATGACCAAGGCACTGGATTACTTCGATCCTACCCGCGATTATGTCGATGATGAATCTTTGTCAGATTTAGAAGCTTTAAAACAGACATTAAAACACACTCATTGCCAATTTCTTATCGTCTCCTTTACCACAGACTGGCGCTTTGCTCCGGCCCGTTCACAAGAAATTGTCGATGCATTAATGGCCAACGACAAGCAAGTAAGCTATGTCAATGTTGATGCTCCCCATGGTCATGACTCTTTCTTGTTTGATATTCCGCGTTATATGGGCGCCATTAAAGGGTTCTTAAATGCTCCTTTTTTAAGCCCTAACCCCAAGGTACGCCCTCAACAAACTGAGACTAAAACTGAAATTAATGCCAAAACTCAGGAGAGCCTAGCATGAGAATAGACCATGAACTTGCCAAACAGTGGATTGCCCCGCACTCTCGTGTCTTGGATTTAGGCTGTGGTGACGGCTCATTACTTGAGCATATGCAACACACGCTTGGCGTTACAGGATATGGGCTTGAGCTGGATGAAGAAAACATAAATGTCGGGATTGCCAAGGGTCTGAATATCATTGAGCAAGATCTAAATGACGGTTTGGCCCGCTTTGCTGACAATAGCTTTGATACAGTAGTCATGGCACGAGCATTACAGGCGGTGAAATCACCTGACACTTTATTATTAGACATGCTACGTGTGGGGAGAGAGGCGGTCATTACCTTCCCTAACTTTGCCCATTGGCAAAACCGCCTACATTTAGGTTTAAAAGGGTTAATGCCAGTCTCTGAAGCTTTGCCTTATGAGTGGTATAACACCCCAAACATTCATTTATGTACCTTCAAAGACTTTGAAAAGCTGTGCTCGGATAATGATATTAAAATCATAAATCGCTTTGCGGTTACCGACTCTCACTCCAAGAAGCACTCTCCATTAATGGCCTCAATAATTCGTAAAGCCCCTAACCTATTGGCTGACGTGGCTATTTATAGAGTTACCAAGTTATAGAGCCACCAAGTCTAAGTAAAGCCCTAAAGACTGTTCGAGGTAACCTTTAAAACTGAAAACATCCAAACAGCTTTAATTGTTACCTCAATCTTTCTAGTATTACTTAGTTACAAAAGTCTGAGGTAATTTGACTGTTAAATTATTGTTAAAGGCTATTTTGGCGTTAACAGCGTTTGAGTTTCGTCTTTTTGGGTGTTAAGCTATGTAAATCGTGTCGAATATATGTTATTGACATGACCCCTCTAATCAAACTCACAGTGTAATTATCATCTTAAATGTTACCAATTTAACGCAAACCGAAGACGGTAAATTGGGTTATTTTTAGATTCTAAGTATTTTATAAATAAATTTTCGCTTTATATTTGTTTAAATTTTTTTGTTTAAATACAGTCAATTTCTGGATACCTCTATGAAACTTTTAAAAGCAACTCTATTCACTGCTCTGTTTGCAACAGCAGGTTTGGCTCAAGCAGATCTAATCGCCAACGTTCCTTTAGACGTGTCTCGTTTTGAGGTGATGGATATCAATGAATTAACGGGTCGTGCCAATCAAGGTAATGACCATGCGCAATTTTACTTAGCAAAACGCTACCAAAAAGGGGAAGGCGTTGCTAAAAACTCATTAAAAGCAATCGAATGGTACACTCGTGCCGCTAAGCAAAACGTAACTCCAGCTCAATTAAACCTAGGTATTATGTATGCTCGCGGTGAAGGCGTTGCCGTTAACGAACAGCAAGCCCGTTACTGGTTAGAGCGTGCTGCAAAACGTGGTGATAACCGTGCTAGCTATACTCTAGCCTTGATTGATGAAAAGCAGCGTAAACTGGTAGACGCTTATAAATGGTATGAACTTGCTGCTCGTGATGGCATGTTAAACGACGAAGTTCGCACTAAAGCACGTGGTAAGATTGGTCAATTGGCCCTAAACTTATCAAGCTCTGATGTGGCCACAGCTCGCAACCAAGCGGACAGCTGGTTCCAAAGCAAATAAATAGTTAATAGCTAAGAAGCATTAGCTAGCCGAATATTAAAAAAACCCAGCACTTAGCTGGGTTTTTTTAATTGTAAGACTAAATGAGCATTACAAATTTATTTATTTGCACTCTTAACTGTGGCTGTTGCTACTACCGTACCATCTGCTGCTACCTGCTGTAATACCAGCTCTTGACCCACCTCTGTTTCCGTATCACTAACCACTTGCCATTTACCATACTGCTCATCTGCGGTCGGCGTTCCTGTGGCACTAACAGAAATAGATTTGTTTTTTAGTCGAATCATAGGCGGTTTATGCACGTAAGCTTTGTGCTCATAAGCCTGATCTGCCTGTGCAGGGTGCTGCTCTAGATGGACCAGAAGATGCTCAGCAATCGTTGAGGCTTGAGCCCTAAGCGGTGCCACATAGCGACAAGGTGCTCCAGAAATCGACATACAATCCCCAATGGCATAAATATCCGGATCACTACTTTGCAAGGTCGCCTCTTGTACCGATATACCACATAGCCTATTAAAGTCTAACTTGGCGCTTTGAGGCAAGGTCTCTTCTACTTTAAGCCCCGTACTCACTAATATATGGTCGACTTCAACCGTTTGTTGACTGCTATCACCACAATCAGTAACCGCTACCTGATAGCCCCCGTCTGGCAGGGAAGACACGCTATCTACTCGGCTATTGCCAATAAAATTAATACCTTGGTCGATTATTGCCTGTTTGATTTTGCTGCTAGCGACCTCCGGTAACATCAGTGCCAAAGGCGCTTTATTCATATCTAACAAGCTAACTTTGTGACCTGCTTTGGTTAAATCTTCAGCAACTTCTGTTCCCACCATACCTGCCCCAATGATGGCAATATGCTTGGGTGTACTCGAGTTTGAGAGCGCCTGCTCAATATCATTGAAGCTACCGATATTATTAATATGCCATACGTTTTGTGCATCTATACTAGGTGGAATCGCCGGAGCAGCCCCAATAGCCATAACCAGCTTATCATAGCTAAGCTCAGCATTATCGAGTAGTACCTTGCGATTATCACTATCAATAGCGAGCACTTTACTGTTGGCTAACAGTGTAATATCTGCTTTGTTGGCTGCCTCTTCCCCGGTAAAACGTATCAAGTCCTTGGCGCTCTTTTTTTGACTAAAGGCGGCTGACAGCATCGGCTTGTGGTAGCGATCTGCATTATCAGCAGCAATTAAAGTAATGGCCACCTCTTTATTCAAGGCTCGTATCGCATCGACTACCGACCAGCCTGCTAGCCCTGCCCCTATAATTATAATTTGCTGACGGTTACTTTGAGCGCTCTCAGCATCAGACTCGCCTTGTTGATTGGCTTCATTAACGGGGCGAAATTCAGACTTACCTACTCCGCATAAGGGACAACTAAAACTATCCGTCAACTCAGTAAATTGAGCGACCTGTTTTGATTGATTATCGGATTGTGGAGGGTAAATCCAGCCACAAGCTTGGCACTCATATTGGGTGATATTCATTGTGCATCCTTTTTTATTTTAACTTTTTACTTCTTATTCATTGTCTATATTACTATTAATCCAATAAAAAAACGCCCCAATCCTAAGAATGGGACGTTAGTTGATTAAATATCATTATCAGACATCAACCGCCATCTTACTTGGTTTCGTTAAATAGCTCACGACCAATCAACATACGGCGAATCTCACTGGTACCGGCACCAATCTCATACAGCTTAGCATCACGCCAGAAGCGGCCTAATGGATATTCATTGGTGTAGCCATTACCGCCGAAGATTTGAATACCTTCCCCTGCCATCCAAGTTGCTTTTTCGGCACACCACAAGATAACACTGGCACAATCTTTACGCACTTCACGGCTATGACCTGCTCCGCGCTCATCAAGCATGTCTAGGTTTTTACCTACGGTATATAAGAAGCTGCGACCGGCTTGAAGAATGGTGTACATGTCAGCCACTTTACCTTGAATCAGCTGGAATTCACCAATAGATTGACCAAACTGCTTACGGTCATGAATGTAAGGGATAACGTTGTCCATTACCGCTTGCATGATGCCCACTGGACCTGCCGCCAATACTGCACGTTCATAATCCAGACCACTCATCAATACTTTGACCCCGTTATTTAGGCCACCCATGACGTTTTCTTCAGGGACAAATACGTTATTGAAGGTCATCTCACCAGTATGACTACCACGCATACCTAGCTTATCTAGCTTCTGCGCTGTGCCAAAGCCTTCCATGCCCTTCTCTACTAAGAAAGCAGTGATACCTTTGGCACCTAATTCTGGATTGGTTTTAGCATAGACTACCATTACATCGGCATCTGGACCGTTGGTAATCCACATCTTGCTACCATTTAACACATAGCCGCCGTCTTTTGCTTCAGCACGTAGCTTCATGCTTGTCACATCAGAGCCTGCACCTGGCTCACTCATGGCCAAAGCACCGACGAATTCACCGCTGATTAATTTCGGTAAAAACTTCTGCTTTTGCTCTTCACTACCATTACGCTTAATTTGGTTCACACACAAGTTTGAGTGTGCGCCATAGCTTAGGGCAACTGAGGCTGAAGCGCGGCTAATCTCTTCCATGGCAATCATATGCGCCACATAACCCATGTCCACACCGCCGTACTCTTCTGGCACGGTAATACCATGCAGGCCTAGGTCACCCATTTTTTGCCATAAGTCCATCGGGAACTCATCACTGCTATCAATCTCAGCAGCACGTGGCATGATTTCTTTTTCGGCAAAAGCTCTAACGGTGTCACGAAGCGCCTGAATGTCTTCCCCTAACTGAAAATCTAACCCTGGTAAGCTCATAAATATCCTTTTTATGTTGATTGTTAATAGTTTGCTATTAATAGTTAAGTTAACGCTTTTGGCTAAGCATTATTGCTGCTTAGCCAATAAAGCTTTCGCTGTTCTCGAACCATTGGTTCGGCCCAAAAAATCACTGATTTGCTGACCGATATAGACTAGCTTATCCAAATCTACGCCAGTTTCAATACCCATACCGTGCAGCATATAGACCACGTCTTCTGTGGCAACGTTACCGGTCGCTCCTTTAGCATAAGGACAACCGCCAAGGCCGGCAACAGAGGTGTCATACTGTGCCACTCCCAAACTTAAAGAAGTTAAAATATTGGCTAAAGCTTGTCCATAAGTATCGTGGAAATGGCCTGAGATGTCTTTCACATCAATATAGTCCATTGCCGCTTTTAGGGCATTTTGAACTTTAATTGGCGTACCCACACCAATGGTATCAGCCACCCCAATATGCTCAGCCCCAATCTCTACCAAACGCTTGGTCACATAAGCCACCTGACTAGGAGCAATCTCCCCCTCGTAAGGACAACCCACTGTACAAGAGATCACACCGCGCACTTTAATCCCGGCGTCTTTAGCTGCTGCAGCTACTGGGGCGAAGCGCTCGATACTTTCATCAATACTACAGTTGATATTCTTTTGGCTAAAAGTTTCACTGGCTGACCCAAAGATAACCACTTCGTCTGGAGAAAAAGCCAATGCGTTTTCGAAACCACGCATATTTGGTGTTAGCACCGAGTAGCAAACTTCAGGTTTACGCGACTGATTAATCAACTGCATAAGCTCGCTGTTATCGCCCATTTGCGGCACCCATTTTGGGGACACAAAACTGGTAGCTTCAAGCTTATTGATACCCGCATCGATTAAGCCTTCAATCAATTCAAACTTAATTTTAGTGGGTACTGTCTGCTTTTCGTTCTGTAGTCCATCACGAGGACTAACATCGATAATCTGAACCTTGTCTGGATAATTCATTGGCGTTACTCATCTTCTATGGGTTATAAGGCGTTTGTGCAGAGATTACAAAACCCTTATGCAGGTTCAGTCTCTAGTCTTAACAGCTCATCACCATCTGCTACCAAGTCGCCTGGAGCAAATAGAAACTCTGCCACTACGCCATCCGCAGGAGCATTAATGGTGTGCTCAATCTTCATTGCCTCAATGACGGCTAGCGGTTGACCACGCTTCACCTCATCTCCTGCAGCTACTTTGAAAGCCACAACTTGGCCTGGCATTGGTGACTTTAAGCTACCCGCGGCTTGAGAATCCCCTTCGACATGTGCCATCGGATCAATTAGGGTAATGCTGCCACTGCCTTCATCACTAAAGATATGGACCTTCTCATTTTCCACCCAGCTTTGTAGGCTTTTACGCTGTCCATCGATCCACAATATATAGCTATCAGAGTCGCCTGTACTGTATTCAATGGTGCCGTTATATACTGGTGATTGAGCAGCCTCTGTTTTGTCTTGCTCGTCTTTATCAGCCGCTTTTAGGGTTAAATCAAAAGTTTGACCGCCTTTGCTGTCTGAGCTTTGTGAGCTGTTGGCTTTAATATTGTTAATGGTGGCAATATAGCTTTGCTCTTCATCCCCTTGGTTTAACAATAATTCAAA
This sequence comes from Psychrobacter pasteurii, assembly GCF_900162815.1. GTDB lineage: Bacteria > Pseudomonadota > Gammaproteobacteria > Pseudomonadales > Moraxellaceae > Psychrobacter > Psychrobacter pasteurii. The sequence goes on from NZ_FUGD01000076.1 coordinate 20,205, forward strand.
CTCACGCTGATAGTCGCTATAGCCTCGCCAGCCGCCCAGGGTGCTAAAGGGATCTTGGGTTTGAGTCTGATTATATGCAGATTTGGCCTGCTGCTCTGAGTTTAGCTTATTCACCACAGCGGAAGCTACCATTAGTGGTAACGATAGGGGTTGCTGATTAAAGAGCACCTCTTTTTCACGCTCAATTAAGGCGGTATCTAACTTAGCTTGGCTAAACGACTCAGTCGCTAAAACATGGCGTAAAAAGGCTACGTTATTCGGAAGACCGACAATTCTTGTTTGTGCTAATGCTTGATCTAATTTTGCCAATGCTTGCTCACGCGTTGGGGCATGAACAATCAGCTTCGCAATCATTGAGTCATAGAATGGGCTAATCACATCGCCCTCTTCTACCCCATCATCAACGCGGACGGCACCAACGTCAAATTTGGCATGCTCAGGCTTACGGTAAGTAAATAAAGTACCGGTCGCAGGTAAGAATTCATTGTCTGGGTTCTCAGCACAGATACGCGCTTCGATGGCATGACCTTGAATCGATAACTGCTCTTGTTTAACCGGGATCTCTCCCCCTGCCGCTACCAATAATTGCCACTCAACCAAGTCCATACCGGTAATGGCTTCTGTCACTGGGTGCTCTACCTGCAGGCGGGTGTTCATTTCCATGAAATAAAAGCCCATCTCGACCTTACCATCTGCACTTGGACGCTGCTCTACGATAAACTCAACCGTACCTGCACCGACATAGTTCACTGCACGGGCAGCATTGATGGCAGCTGTTCCCATGGCTTGACGCATTTCTTCATCAACACCAGGAGCTGGCGCTTCTTCCAATACTTTTTGGTGGCGGCGCTGTACCGAGCAATCACGCTCAAATAAATGAACATAGTTGCCATGGCTATCACCAAATACTTGGATTTCAATATGACGCGGGTTTAAGGCGTATTTTTCGATAAGCATCGCATCATTACCAAAGCTAGTAATGGCTTCGCGGCGGCAAGAATCTAATAAACCCATAAAATCTTCACTGCGCTCTACCAGACGCATACCCTTACCACCACCGCCTGAGCTGGCTTTGATTAATAAGGGATAACCAATTCTATCGGCCTCTTTATGTAAAAACTCAGGGTCTTGATTGTCACCATGATAGCCTGGAATTAAAGGTACCCCAGCAGTTTCCATCAGCTGCTTTGATTCTGACTTAAGCCCCATTGCAGTGATGGCTGAGGCTGAAGGACCAATAAACACAATGCCCGCATCTTCACATGCTTTGGCAAAAGAGGCGTTTTCACTTAAGAAGCCATAACCTGGGTGAATGGCCTGCGCCCCTGTCTCTTGCGCAATTTTAATCAGCAAGTCACCTTTAAGATAACTGTCTTTTGGCGCTGAGCCTCCTAAGTAAACGGCTTCATCACAAGCACTAACATGCTTGGCATATCGGTCAGCGTCAGAGTAGACCGCTACCGTACGTACGCCCATACGCTTCGCAGTGGCTGCCACTCGACAAGCAATCTCTCCACGGTTGGCGATTAAAATTTTAGAAAACATAGCTATTCCTTTAGAAGTTGGCTCTTTTACAATATGGCCCTATATGTATTTATTCCTTTATTATCTATGAATCTAGCACTCAATAAAGGGGGAGAATTTTATAATACTGAATACTAACTTAACCAATTTGGCTTACGTTTTTGCAAGAAGGATTGCACCCCTTCTTTACCTTCATCAGAGGCACGAATATCCGCAATGCCTTCCACGGTTTGTGCAATCAGCGACTCATCAATGGTCTCACCTGCAACATATTGCACCAGTTGCTTACACTCTTTCACCGCGTTTGGACTGTTGTTACGGAGCTTTTTGGCCACAGAAGCGACTTTTTCATCCAGCTCTTCAGTGGCCACGCTTTCATGAATAAGACCGACTCGCTGTGCCTCGACGGCATCAAATACTTCTGCGGTTAAGAAATAACGGTGAGTAGCACGAGCCCCCATAGCTCTGATAACGTAAGGGCTGATAGTCGCTGGCACTAAACCTAAACGAACCTCGCTCAAGCAAAAATTAGCAGATTCCACAGCTATCGCGATATCACAAGCAGAAATCAGTCCGACACCACCAGCATAAACGTCTCCTTGAATAGCAGCAATGGTAGGCTTTGGACAGCTATAAATCACCTTGAGCATTTGCGCCAATTTATCGGCATCTGCAAGGTTCTCTTCCCGGCTGTAATCAGCCATGGCACGCATCCAGTTTAGATCAGCACCGGCACAAAACGCTTTGCCTTCGGCTGCTAGAACAATGACTCGCACATCCTTGCTATTGCCTAGTTGAGTAAAAGCTTGGTTTAACTCTTCGATGACGTCATCATTAAAGGCGTTGCGCTTGTCTGGGCGCGCGAGTGTGACGGTAGCAATATAATCTTCGACGCTAACTTTTAAGGTATCAAGCTCTGCTAAGGGCGCTAACTGAGAGGGTAAGCTGGTTGTCATAAGGTTCTCGTTATCTCTTATTCTTGCATTCATGAAAGTGGTTGAGTTTGCCTGTAATCTAAGGCTTTGAGGCATAAGCCGCTAAAGTTAATGAAAACCTAGGCTTACATTCTAAACACGCCAAACTTAGTCTCTTCAATTTCAGCGTTATAAGCCGCGCTTAATCCAAGTGCCAATACTTTGCGAGTATCAGCAGGATCAATTACGCCGTCATCCCACAAGCGGGCGCTGGCATAATAAGGATGACCTTGTTTTTCGTACATCTCTTTATAAGGAGCTTTGAACGCCTCTTCTTCCTCGGCGCTCCACGTCTCACCTTTGCGCTCAATATTGTCACGTTTAACTGTGGCCAATACCGATGCTGCTTGCTCACCACCCATCACTGAAATGCGCGCATTCGGCCACATCCATAAGAATCTTGGGCTATACGCACGTCCACACATACCATAGTTACCAGCACCAAATGAGCCGCCAACAATGACTGTGAACTTAGGTACTTTGGCATTGGCAACGGCCATTACCATTTTCGCGCCATGACGGGCGATACCTTCGTTCTCATATTTACGGCCAACCATAAAACCGGTGATATTCTGTAAGAACACCAAGGGAATATTGCGCTTACAGCACAGCTCAATAAAGTGAGTGCCTTTTTGAGCTGACTCACTAAATAAGATACCGTTGTTGGCAATAATACCGACTTTCATGCCTTCAATATAAGCAAAACCACAGACTAAAGTAGTCGCAAAACGGGCCTTGAATTCATCAAATTCACTGGCGTCCACAATACGCGCAATGATTTCACGAATATCAAACGGCTTACGGGTATCGGTTGGAATCACGCCATACAGCTCTTTGGCATCGTATTTTGGTTCGCGTGGTTCGATTTGATTGGGGATTTGTTTTGGCGGGCGGTTTAAGTTACCGACAATATCACGTGCCAGCGATAAGGCGTGCAAATCGTTTTGTGCCAGATAATCCACCACACCAGATAAACGGGTATGCACATCACCACCGCCTAAGTCTTCTGCACTCACCACCTCACCCGTAGCCGCTTTAACCAGTGGTGGACCGCCTAAGAAGATAGTGCCTTGCTCCTTAACGATGATAGACTCATCACTCATTGCCGGAACGTAAGCACCACCTGCGGTACAGCTACCCATGACCACTGCAATTTGCGGAATACCGGCCGCACTCATGTTGGCCTGGTTAAAGAAGATACGTCCAAAGTGCTCTTTGTCTGGGAACACTTCATCTTGGTTCGGCAAGTTAGCACCACCTGAGTCAACCAGATATACACAAGGCAGGTTGTTCTCTTGCGCGATTTCTTGTGCGCGTAAATGCTTTTTGACCGTCATTGGATAGTAAGTACCGCCTTTAACAGTCGCATCGTTACAGACAATCATACATTCAATGCCATTGATACGGCCAATACCTGCAATCACACCTGCCGCAGGAATGTCGGCATCATACATATCAAAGGCAGCCATCGGTGCCACCTCTAAGAAAGCGGTTCCCGGATCCAAAAGACGTTCAACACGCTCACGTGGTAACAACTTGCCACGAGCTAAATGCTTGGCCCGAGAGTGCTCTGGGCCTCCTTGTGCAATCTTCTTTAGATGCGCGTGTAAATCATCTACTACTGCCTGCATGGCTGCAGTATTGTCGGCAAACTCTTTTGAATTCGGACTCAGCTTACTGTTAATAATGGCACTCATGACATCCCTTATCTATGATTTTACTCGCCACTATTTGTACTAAGTATTGGTTTACAGTGGCGGTTATTTATAATTAATGGTTACGCACTTCTTAGGATTTATAACCCCAATTCTTCGATCATCATCTCAGTGATTTTGTACTTCTGGATTTTACCGGTGATGGTCATTGGATACTCAGTGACAAAGCGGTAGTACTGCGGCACTTTATAATGAGCAATGTTGTCCTTACAGAACTGCTTAACCTCATCCTCTGTTAGCTCCACACCTTTTCTTGGGATAATCCAAGCGGCCAGTACCTCACCGTATTTTTTGTCAGGGACACCCACAATCTGTACATCACTGATTTTTGGATGACGGTATAAGTAGTTTTCAATCTCGACCGGATAGATATTCTCACCACCACGGATAACCATATCTTTACTACGGCCAACGACTTTAATATAACCCTCTTCATCCATGGTCGCTAGGTCACCGGTGTGCATCCAGCCATCTTGAATGGATTGTTTGGTCTTAAATCGACTACCCCAGTAGCCTTTCATCACCGAATAGCCTTTGGTTAATAGCTCACCGGTTTCACCAACTGGCACTACCTCACCAGTTTCGGTATCCACAATTTTTACTTCTAAATTTGGCTGTACTAAGCCGACAGTCGACACCTGCTTTTCAAGCGGTGTGTGTTTGTTGGTCTGACAAGATACTGGGCTGGTCTCAGTCATACCATAAGCAATGGTGACCTCACTCATGTGCATCTCATCGATAACACGGCGCATGACCTCAATCGGACAGCTTGAACCCGCCATAATGCCGGTACGTAAGGTCGATAAGTCGTATTTATCAAAGTCTGGGTGATCTAGCTCTGCAATAAACATGGTCGGTACGCCATGCAACGCCGTACATTTTTCGCTTTGTACCGCCTCTAACACGCTTAATGGCTCAAACCCATCATTAGGATAAACGATACAACCCCCATGGGTTAAAATCGCTAAGTTACCTAAGACCATACCAAAGCAGTGATACAGTGGCACAGGAATACATAAGCGATCCTCCTCGCTTAAGTCCATCGCTTCACCGATAAAGTAGCCATTATTTAAGATATTGCGGTGAGTTAGCGTCGCACCTTTAGGGGTACCTGTGGTACCACTGGTAAACTGAACGTTGATGGCATCGGTGTTTTTGAGCTGTGCCTGACGCTCAGCCACACGGGGGTCATTGGCATCACCGTCTTGCATCCATTCTGAGAACTTCTGCATAAAGCCAAACTCTTCATCACTGCCCGGCTCATCAATCCAGATGATACGCTCAACCGTAGGAATCTCGACCAGATCCAGCTGATAGTAAGGCTTGTGATAAATCTCAGGACATAATTCACGGATGATATTGGCATAGTCACTGGTCTTAAAGTGACGCATTAATACCAGCGCCGTACAGCCTAATTTGTTTAAAGCATATTGCAGCTCAAAGCTACGATAGGCAGGGTTGATGTTTACTAGAATCACACCCACTTTCGCGGTAGCCAGTTGCATCAGTAGCCACTCAGCATTGTTATGCGACCAGATACCGACACGATCACCAATCTCCAGCCCCATTTCAATCATGGCACTGGCGAGTTGATTCACTTTTTGCTGTAGCTCACGATAAGTCCATCGGATATTTTGATGACAGACAACTAAAGCCTCTCTGTCGGGATATTTTTCAACCACGGCATCAAAGAAATCACCAATAGTGGCTTCAATGAGCGGAGTTTCTGGCCCACGATCATGGCTCATTTTTAAAGGCGCATTGGCAGATTTTGCGCCCATACTGACGCCTTGTAAGGCGCTTAGATCAACAGGGGGATTTTTTTTTGAAACAGAAGAAGCGTTGGAGGTATTACTTGAAGAATTGACAGAACCAATCATAACGAATCCTTTCGTTGCTATGAACGTTATTACCATTAACGTTGTTGTGAAAACTACATAGCTGTTAACTATATAAAAATAGGGTTAACACTTTATCTTCCTGCACCAACGGTCGCAGTGATAAGGCGCTAACCTGCCCAAAATCCTTTTGGAAAATTATGATATCGGTGACATTTGGTGGGTCACCATAACTGTGTTGCTGATAGGTCTTAAAACGGACTTTAGGCAAATAAGACTGCTCACCTAAACTGTTTATTTATTTCTAAAACAGTAACTTAGTCTTATAACCAAGCCATATCAGGACACATCTGTTTACTGCCCTAATATAAAGGCTAATCATGGTCGATGTCAACCTAAGCTGTCTGCCAAATTTTATTTATCTGCTCACTTATTCTGTGAATTTGACTACGTTATCCCTAAAAAACTTATCTTTCTTCCTTATTTTTATATTGATAAACTGGACAGCATCCCCCATATAATTTTACTAACTTACTCAAAACTATTTAATTGATAACCGCACTATACAACTGATTGAGACACTAAATGACCGAACTTACTGATTTACGTCAACGCTTTTTTATCGCAGACTCACCTGTTCGTGGTGATGTGGTCCGCTTACAACATAGCTATGCCACCATCACTGCACAAAAAGAGTATCCTGAATCAATCAAGCGATTATTGGGCGAGATGTTGACGGCAGCCAGCTTATTGATTGGTACGCTTAAAATTGATGGGACTTTATCTATTCAGCTACAGTCCTCAGATGAAAGCAGTTTACTAAATTGGGCCATGGCAGAATGTGACCAATCAGGTATCATTCGTGCTTTAGCCAGCTGGAAAAATGAGACCGAAGAGCAGCAACAAGCTTGGGCCAACAAAGCCAGTGCCGATGAGGCCTTCGCTGAATTAGGCGCTGTGGGCAAAGGGGTTATGTTCATTAATATTCAGCCTGCCAAAGGGGAAGCCTATCAAGGTATCGTTGAAAGAAGCCATAACAATCTAGCCGAGTGTTTGGCACACTACCAGCTACAATCAGCACAGATTCCAACGCTAATTAACTTAGCCTGTGATGGCCTGCAAGCTGGCGGTATCTTAGTGCAGATGTTGCCTCGCACCGCAGAAGAGCAGTATCAAGTAGAGCAGGATGAGACCGCAGGCATCGATGATGACCTATGGACACGATTAACCCTACTGACTCGTACTGTGAAGTTTGAAGAGCTAACCACACTGGATGCCAATGAAATCATCTATCGTTTGTATAACGAAGAGAGCGTAGTGGCGCCAGATCCTGTGGCCCTAGAATTTGGTTGCACTTGTTCTCGTGACAAATGTGAAGCAGCCATCGCTCAAATTGGGGAAGCTGAAGCCTTAGAAATCGTTGAAGAGCAAGGCGGCACTTTTGAGATGGATTGTGGCTTCTGTGGCTCTATCTATAAGTTCAATAAAGCCGATATCGAAGAGATTTTTAGCTAATTGACCTTTTGCTAATTAATGCTGAATGACTTAATGATTTAATAATTTAGCTATAAAAAAACCTCCTAGGCTAAGCTTAGGAGGTTTTTTTAGGGGTCTCTTTAGACCACAACTTCAATATCATCATCGGCGAATGACTCTGTACGTGGCTTTAGCGCAGAGTCACTTCGGCCATTGTCATTTAGCCACTCTATAATCTGATAGTGAATCCGGCGGTCATATTGTAGGTTTAGGTGGTTCACACCATAGAAAACCGCTTTGCGCCCTTCTGGTACATACAGCGTATGCAGCTCTCCGGCTTCCCCTAACGCAGACTCGACGGTTACTAAGCCATCGCCTACCAAGTTTGTGGCCTTAGAGTCATATATCCCCTCGGCGATAGAGCCTGCAATGAAATAAGTTCTGACATGGCGAGGCAGCTTTGTGGGATGACGAAATTCTTCTGGTAAGACATCGCGCTGTTTTAGGTATTTCCAGTCCTCATCACGAATACTGCCATGACGCAAATCAATAATGCCCGCACTGCGGATATTGCCCATCTTAGACAAGGAAGCGGCAAAAGGTACCTTACCTATAATGTCTAACAAATAATGACCTGTGCGCTCAAGCAATGCGCCTTGATGAGGGGTGCCTATAGTCACTAAGTTACCGGCTCGATCTATCCAATCTAGTCCTTCTTGCTCTGCATAAAACAGCGCACTACGAGCGACCAGCCCACCCATACTATAGCCCACCAAATCAATTTGGGTGATGTCAGGATTCTCTTCAACCAACTGCTTCATAATATGCGAAAGGCGGCGTCCATTTTGCGAGATACGCTTGCCGGTATTGTAGTCTAAATAAAGTACAGTCGACTGTGGTTGAGCCAAAGCAATATTCTCGCCTAAGCTATCGTCCTCACAAGGGTGCCAATTTAGATAGCTTAAAGCCAAGCCATGACAGAGCACAACTATTCGACCCGACAGCGTATTACCCAAAGGCTGACCATATCTATCATAAAGAGTCATGGGCACAGCAAGGGGGCTTTGTTGGTCAATTAAGTGATCGCCAATCATACCGTTAATGATGTTGACTCCCTGCTTTAAAGTATTAGGCAGTCGTCGATCATGGTAGCGTCTCAAGGCCTTACGAGCCACCTTGATATTGGTCTGGGTGATACCTGTACCCACTTTTTGTACTAAAAAGCGCATGCCATTGTAAAACTTACGGGTAAACCCATTTTGCCAACGTGCCAAAGAATCTTCATTAAAGCGGCCCAAAGGTCTAAGCAGCAGCTCTGAGTGTAGAGACTCCACAATTTCAGTGACTTCTAGCACACCAGAGGTCGCAAGATGCGTCAATCCCTCAAACACATCCCCTACTGTGAGTGGCGTACTTTTACGAGGGTTGCCCATGTCGGTAGCCGCCATCTTGATAATCTCTTCTTCATCAAGAATATCAAGCGTGTCCATCTTTTCATGGAGCTCATTTAAGAACACAGGACGAGAAGAGGTGATTAGATCACACGCCTCATATAAATTATAGCTTTCAACAGGTTTTGGGTTAGTCATAATCAGATAGTGTAATTTATGATAGAGGCTTCATATTAGCCTGTCTTACCCATAAAGTAAAAACCTCAAGTGTTACATACTTGAGGTTTCTGTAGAGTTGTTATTATTTAACTAGAGTTTAACTGTTATTTTTAGTTTTTATTCTAGCTTCAACCCTAGATAACCGACGGCCGCCCCATAACTGTCCTTATAGTGACGATTAATCAATGGCAGTACTTTTTCTGCCACTTTCGGGTTGTCTGCCAGTCCTTCACCTGGGTGCTGGAAGTTACTCATAATATAAGTGAATCCATTTACCTCATCAATGGCATGTAAACCCGTTGATTCCGCACCAGCCGGCGTAGATAGTAGACGGCTTAGCTCATGAGTATCCACGTTATAAGCCCATAAGAAGTTATTCACATGCGTTCCTGAGTCCTCACCGATAAATAAAGTACGCATTTTTTCAGAATACTTGATGTTATCAGGGCAGGATATTTTGTCAGGATGCGACTTATTACCTAGCTCATCGGCAGCGATGTCTTGGCCTGCTAAATTCGGGGGTACCGACATAGAGACAGGCACCCATTCTGAGTTAATAGGCATCGCATTGTTGATGGTTTTTTGTCCGCCACTTAGCTTATGAGCATAGACTGCACCCGACTTGTTTAGTGCCACATGCACGCCATGGTCGCCATACTTAACGGGGTCTACCATCGACTTTTCAATTCTAGCCATAGCGGAGTAAGCCACTTTGTCTTTAATATTGATTGTGGTGCCCTCCATTTTACTAAAGGCCATCGAAGCGCCTTTTAAAGCAGCATAACGGTGGGTTTCTAAGAAAGCTGCGGCTTTTTCGGCATGTTTATTTTTGCTATTTAACTTAACCCAGTTTGGCTTACCCCCAAAGTAAATTTTGGTATAGCTAGGGTCTTTAGGATCTTGGTATTTAACACTCATGATCTCTTCTGGCTTGAAGGTATTGGCCATTGCCTCGATTTCATTACTGGTGGCGTGACCTAGATGAATCCACTGCGTTGTAAACTCCCCTGTTCCAATCCCTTTTGCAGAAGTCTGTTTAACTTTGGCGACATATAAGTGGCCTGAAGATAGATCACGAGGCTTGTCTGCCACAAACATAAACAGTCCGCCGTTGGTGGTATCATCCCCCATTAGGGCAGTACGCTCATCGGGCATCATCTGAATTAATTCATGAGAAATACGGCCTAGGTTATAGTGCTTTTTCACAAAACCTGTGCCATCCGGATTGACGAAAACTTCTGGCATATGACCATAATGATAAGGGTTGGCTTTATTCTGATCGCCATATAACGCTTTACTAAAATCAAGGAATTTACCATCATCCTCTCCTGCCAAGTTATGCGCATCCGGCTCATACTCTTCAGAAGACAAATGCGTTCCCCAGGGTGACAATGAAGCGCCACACGTAATCCATAAGCCATGAACCTTAGAGGTATCAATATTGTGGTATTTAACCAGCTTTAGCTCCCCAGTAGTCGGGTTTTGATCCAAAGTTAATACCGCAATCGGAGAAGGCAGACGACCCCAAGTGTCTTTGCCTGAACGGTCCATACTGGCATACTCAAACTGCACCACAGCAAATACTGGATTGCCTTTCACCTCAGGAACTTTTGCCCCTTTCACAGTGATTAATGAAGAGCCATCAGGACAGTTAGAATAAAAAGGAACAGGCTGACCGGCTGAAGCATCATATAGCGGTTTATTATGGATATCGTATAGTTGGCCGGCGCGTGTTGTTCCCCCAAGACCGTCTGGCACCATGTCTCCGGTAATAAAAAATGGCGTATAGGCCAAATCATAAACTTGCTTAGACCCATCGGTAAAATCAGCCTGCATCTTTGAATCTACATAAACTGTAGCCATCTGCTCGGGATTATCTAATGAAGGCGCCTCCATGCCGATAAACTTGACCTGCTTTACCGCTTTGGTCATAGGCATCAAAGGAGTCGAAGCTGAGTTACGGCTAACCTGACCCATCGATGAAGCTGTGGTACAACCTGCCAAAGGCAGCATGGGCACGCCAGCCAAAAAGGTTAAAACACTTCTGCGTGTGGCCGATGTTTGTAAGATCTTATTGGCAGTATCATGAGACACACTATTCTCGTGACTATGCAGGTTAGCTTCTCTTGTTTTCTCAGCTACTTGGGTCATTTTTTATTCCTTAAATTATTTTAATCCAGACTATCAAAGTTCATTAAAAAACCAGCTTTCAAAACCGCTTAAGTTAAACATTGCCCTAGCCTAATACAGTTAAGTGACACTCTGTTTAAGGTTTTATGACACAAATATGACAAAATATAAGGCGTCCGTTTGCCCCATAAAAAAACCGCCATTAAAATTAATGACGGCTTTTTATTCTAAATGCTAGAAAACAACAAAAGCGCCTAGCCTACATTGGCTTGCCATTGATGCTCTCCGAGCTTCAAGGTTAATTTATCGCCTGCTTTTAGCACTCCTACCCCGCTTGGCGTACCTGTCATAATCACATCGCCAGGCTGTAAGCTAAACGCATAACTGATTTCGCTTAACAGCTCATATAGCGGAAACAGCATCAGCTCAGTATGGCCATCTTGCGTTAACTGCTCATTGATATACAGCTGATAATTGACCGCGCTAAAGTCTGCATAAGACTCAGGCTCCACCCATTGGGCAAGCACACACGACCCATCGAAGCACTTGGCACGCTCCCAAGGATGACCTTTGGCTTTTAGCTCACTTTGCAGGTCACGTAAGGTTAAGTCCAGTCCCAAAGTTACCGCATCAATGGCTTTGGGCATCGCTTTTATTTCTTCGATTGAAGCCGCTTTCAGAGGAGCGCCAATACGCACACAAAGCTCAGCTTCGTAATGCACGTCATACGCTGTGTCTCTTGGCACATCTATGATTTGACTGGCAATAAGTGAGTCGGTACCAATCACACTAGAGGCAGGTTTAATAAATAAAATAGGTCGTGTGGGAATTTCATTGCCTAATTCCGCAGCGTGAGCTGCATAATTACGCCCGACACACACCACCTTGCCTAGGGGTAATTCTGGCTGAGTAGTATCGGTTTTAGAAAGGCTCTCAAGGGAGGTTGTCATATTAAATCTCTCAATTTACAGAAGCAGTGTTTTATAGAGGTTATGGCTGATAACTACATTATTATCCATGTTTAGATAAAAAAACAGCCAGCATATCAAAATAGCTGGCTGCTCATTATCTTAGATTCAGACCCTTAAGGAATGGTATTGCTTACCACTTCAGGGGGAACGTAGCTAGCATGACGATTCATCCGCTTTTCTATCAAACGGAAGCTTAGCAAGACAACCCAAGACAATACTAGGTAAATAACACCCGCGGCAAAGTACAATTCAAAGATAGTATAAGTACGCGCACTGATGGTTTTGGCAATACCGGTAATGTCCATTAAGGCAATGGTCATAGCTAGCGAGCTGCCTTTTAGCATAAAGATAACTTCATTACTGTAAGCTGGAATCATGATTCCAAAGGCACGAGGTAGAGTAATGCGTGTTAGCTTCTGCAAACGAGACATACCAATGGCATCTGCTGCCTCAAGCTCCCCTGGTGGAATAGATTGAATCGCCCCACGAATAATCTCTGCAGTATAAGCACTGGTGTTTAGAGTAAAGGCAATAATGGCACACCAAAACGGCTGCTTTAATACTGGCTCCCACAAGAAAGAATCTTTGATGAATTCAAACTGAGATAAGCCGTAATAGATGAGGAATATCTGTACCAGTAACGGGGTACCACGAAAGAAGAAGATATATAAAAAGGGCAATACCTGAATCAATTTATTGGAAGATAAGCGCAATAGAGCCAAACCCAAACCAAAAATAAAGCCCAGAATACCCGAGATCACCACAAGCTTGACCGTTAGTGCGACACCACTTAGTAAGTCCGGTAGGTATGTGAAAATTACTTGCCAATTCCAGTCCATGTCTGCCCCCTACCCTTTAGCTGCATTAATTGATTGCGATACGTGCTGTTTCGCAAGTTTTTTTGCATAGCGCTGAGCAGGATTAGCCCGCCACTCAAGCCACATCATAAAGGCAGTCACCACGATGGTAAGTCCCAAGTAAATAAAAGCAGCCGCCATATAGAAAGTAAAGGCTTGCTGGGTCGCTTGAGCCCCGCGCGCAGCATGATACATGATGTCTTTTAATCCCACCACTGAGACCAATGCCGTGTCTTTTAATAACACCAAAAACAGGTTACCCAGACCAGGTAGAGCCAAGCGCCAAACTTGTGGCACAATAATGCGGAAATAAACCTGCATGGGTCTCATACCTAAGGCTTGCGCTGCTTCCCACTGCCCTTTTGGTATCTCTTGAATCGCCATTCTAAACACTTCGGTAGCATAAGCACCAAAGGCAATAGATAAGGCCAAGACCCCTGCTAAGAATGGACTAACTTCAACATATTCGTTATAACCGAACTTCTGGAGTACCGCCATAATGAGCATGGAGCCGCCGTAGTATAAAAATAATACCAACAGCAGCTCAGGTATACCACGCATCGTCGCAGTATAAACCGTCGCCAGTTTGCGAAATATCCAAATCTTAGAAAGTTTGGCAGTAGCCCCTAACAGCCCCAAGACCAAACCTATTGCAAGACTTGATAAGGCAAGTTTGATCGTAATCAACGAGCCACTAAGTAAGAGATGTCCAAAACCTTGCAAATCAAACACGTGAGAAGCAACCTAAATAATGAGAGTAGAATAATCGACTATATACGAAACGGGATAGTAAAACTGAGTACTCAGTAACAGTCCTAAAGTTGGGGCTGTCATCAAGTGTATTGAGCAACACTGAGATTAAATCGTATTTTACGATTATATGCAAACGGCGAATTTTAACATATTATACGCCAAATAGTTAAGTATATGATGAACCCAGTGTCTGCCTCAATAGGCAGCTGATGTCATTATGAGACCCACACTTTAAGACGTAATATTTTTCATCTGTAAAAAAAGCCTCACTGTATAGTGAGGCTAATTATTTAGTTCACATCTTATTTAATTAGACCCTTTACTTAGACGCTGCTAAATGAAAACATTTAAAACTAAGGCATTGGGAAATGCTTGTCTTTAATAAGGTCATAAGTGCCATTGGCTTTGATCGCAGCCAATGCAGTGTCGATGTCTTGCTTTAAGGCGTCTTGCTTACGCACTGCAATAGCAAAGTTGTCATCGATTTCAATGTCTGAGCCTTTAATTTCAAACGTTGAGCGGTTCTTAGTTAACCACTCTACAGCCGGTAATTTATCAGAGACCATAGCGTCTACACGATTAGACTCTAAATCCAAAAAGGCATTATTTAATGTGTCATACATTTTCATAGTGGCTTTTGGATAATTGGTTTCTAACCACTGTGATGAAATAGTCGAGCGCTGGGCTGCAATCTCACTGTTATTAATCGCATCAGCAACACCAGGATCAAAGTCGCTGTCTTTATTAGCAATAAATACCAAAGAGTTGGTGAAATAAGGCTCAGTAAAATCTACCTGTTCAGCACGCTCAGGGGTTACTGACATCGCAGCAATAATGGCATCATACTTCTTGGCTTTTAAACCTGGAATAATACCTTCCCAGTCTTGAGCTGTGATTTCACATTTTAGCTGCATCTCTTCACACAGAGCATTGGCAATATCCACATCAAAGCCTGCTAAATTACCTTCAGCATCCGTATAGTTAAAAGGAGCGTAGGCTCCCTCAGTGGCCACGCGTAATACCTTTTGCTCTGTATCTGTACCTTCAGCTACAGGTTCACTGGTATTATCTGCATTATTACAGCCTGCTACTAAGGCAGAAACAGACAGAGCAGTAATAAGAGTGATGGCCCCTTTCTTAAGACGACTGTGCGGTACGTTGCTGTGTGCTATTGGGCTTTTAAGCATCCTTATGTCCTTATAAAATCTAAAAAAAAGCTGGTCTGAAATCTTATCGCCTTAACTGCCCTCTCAAAACCAGAGAGCAAGTTAAAGACTTACGACTTCAGCCAGCGATACGAACATCTGCCTTTCAGCAACAATGTTCATTTGTTATCTTGCTGTTTAGGGCTAAATACTACTTAATAACAGTCTATTGAGCAGTCGCCTCTTGAGCAGCAGCTGTGGTACTGGTACCAAAGTAAGGGGCTGAAATCTCATCGTACTTACCGCTGGCTTTTAAAGCTTGCAGTGCAGTATTAAACTTGCCCGCTAACTCATCGCCTTTACGTACAGCGATACCCATAGTGTCATCACTATTAAACTCTTCACCTTTTTGCTCAAACGCCTGACCTTCATCACTCATTAACCAGTGAGCTGCTGTAACTTTATCTGAGAACAGCGCACGAATGCGGCCTGAAGTCAGATCTAGATAAGCGTTTTCTTGCGTGTCATATAGGTTAAGTTTGGCTTTTGGGTGCGTCTCTTCAATGTATTGTGCTGCAATAGTAGCGCGCTGAGCACCGACAGACACATCACTAAAGTCATCTTCTACGCTAACTTCATCGCCTTTTTTGGCCACTAAGATAAGACCGTTACTTAGGTACGGATCAGTGAAGTCTACTTTTTCTAGACGCTCAGGCGTGATTGACATACCCGCAATAATGGCATCGAACTTCTTAGCCTGAAGACCTGGAATTAGACCATCCCACTCTTGAGAGCTGATATCACACTTGGCTGCCATTTCGTCACAAAGTGCATTGATTAAATCAATTTCAAAGCCAATCAATTTGCCATCAGCATCGGTATAGCTTAATGGCTTGTAGCTTGATTCAGTGGCGATTCTAATGGTTTGCTCTGTGCTATCAGTATTGGCAGCAGCAGTTGCCTCACCAGCTTCTGGAGCCTCACTGCTATTACTACAAGCAGCAAGCATTAAGCCGGATAAAGCAACAGATAGTGCAGCCCATTTACTTTTTGATTTTATTGCAGTTGTCATGATGTGATCCTAATTTTTACTGATAGTTGGTAATAGAGATTTTATTAATAAGACTACGACGGCTTAATCTTATTTACTGAAGTTAGCAGCTTCAATTTCAGCCAGTTTACCATTGGCACGAATGGCTTCAATACCTTTGCTAAATTCATCTTTTAAAGGATCATCCTTACGGAAGGCAACCCCTAAGTTGTCATCGTTATCAATCTCTTCACCAATTACTGCATAATCAGGATTCTCTGGTAACCAATCTGCTGCTGAAACTTTCTCAGCCAATACCGCATCTACACGGCCTGATTTTAAATCAAGATAAGCATTCTCATAAGTGTCATACAGACTTACTTTGTTGCCATCTTTTTTGTCAAAGTTAGCTAGTAAGTATTCGCCTAAGGTTGTTGAGCGTTGACTACCTAAATCTTTATTGGTGATGTCGTCAGGACTAAAGGTACCGTCTTTTTTCGCCAACCAAACCATGGTGTTTGAGAAGTAAGGAGCACTAAAGTCAACGGTTTCTGCACGCTCTGGAGTGATAGACATACCCGCGATGATGGCATCGTATTTGTTGGCCAATAGACCTGGGATAATACCGTCCCAGTCTTGAGCAACAATCTCACAATTGGCTTTGATTTCATCACAAACAGCGTTGATAACGTCTACGTCGAAGCCGCCTAAGCTACCATCATTGTTGGTGTAGTTAAATGGAGGGTACGCACCTTCAGTAGCGATACGAACCGTTTTGCCTTCTGCAGAAGTCGCGCCTTCTCCTTCTGCCGTGGTATCAGACTGTGAACAGCCTGCTAGTCCAACCATACCCGCCATAACTAGGACAGGTAAAACCTTGCGCGATAACTGGATATCAAATAATGACATTTCTTATTTCTCCGAAGCCAAAAAGTGGCCTATACAAAACTGAGTGGGCTAAAATTTTAGGGGGTGCTGCCAACCGAATCAATGGCTCTATAAACCCATCCAAAACCCAAGCTAGTATAGTGATTATGAGGGATATACGATAAGGTTTGTGTAATCTTTATAAACAAAAATAATACATGAGGGTTTGAGTAAAGACAAATCATTTTATTCTCTAACTTTGAGTCAATCTCATAACCCCTGCTTAATTAAGACTTTTTTACTCTATACAGCTATGGTTTTTTTATAGTTTACCTAAATAAAAAAGAGTGAGTATCGATTGATACTCACTCTTTTTAGCCCACTGTTTATTAATTATTAAGCAATCAAGAAACAAATAGTCAGGCAGTGCATAAATTAGCTGACGCTATTACAAAGCAATTTTGTTGGCATCAGCACGATGAGAAGCCATAAACTCACGCACTCGAGGCGAAGTCGGGTTATCAAATACTTGCTCTGGTGTGCCCGCCTCTTCAATACGACCTTGGTGTAAGAACACCACTTGCGACGAGACATCACGAGCAAAGCGCATTTCGTGAGTTACGATAAGCATGGTGCGGCCTTCTGCTGCCAAGTCGCGCATAACGGCCAATACTTCATTCACAAGCTCTGGGTCTAGCGCTGAAGTCGGCTCATCAAATAACAGTACTTGTGGGTTCATCGCCAAAGCACGTGCAATAGCCACACGTTGACGCTGACCACCGGATAAGTTGTCGGGATAAGCATCTTTTTTATCAAGCAGGCCCACTTTTTTTAACAGCTGCTCCGCCTCTGTGATGGCTTGATCTTTACTTATCTTCAAGACCTGAGTCGGGCCTTCAATAATGTTTTGTAAAATAGTCTTATGCGGCCATAAGTTAAAGTTTTGGAAAACAAAGCCAACACGAGCACGGAATTTTTCAAGCTGTCCTCTATTAGCAGCTTCTAGCTCCCCTGATTTACCAGGCACTAAATCCAATGATTCACCGCCTAAGGTAATGGTGCCTTGATTGGGATGTTCTAAAAGGTTAATACAGCGCAGTAGCGTTGACTTACCTGAGCCTGATGAGCCCAAAATAGAAATCACATCACCATCATAGGCTGTGAGCGAGACCCCTTTTAATACCTCAAGCGAGCCGTAGCTTTTATGAATGTTTTGCAAATCAAGGGCAATAGGTCGATCTGAAGTAGAGTGTGGCATAACAGTGGCTGGTGTCCGAAATAAGTTGAAAGCAATAAAGGGTATAACATAAAAATAGGCAGGCAACCCTAACCTATAAGTTTTAATAGCGTATTGTCTCTTAAAACCCAGTGCATAAGCAAATATTTTGCCCAATTCAGTGCCAAAACCACCACATTATTTGTAAATTTATTAAGCGCCAAAACAAATCTACTGTTGTACTGTCCATTCATTGCTTTGAAAATTAAGCTCTAACTCTCCATAACTAACTCTCCATAACAGACCCTTTAATTTATCGGGGTCCTTTTTATAATTAACTTAATCCCATGTTACCCAAGCTTACTATAAAGCTTGCGTTTGGCTTTACTATTGCCTATATCTGCTTTATGTTATAAGCGAATGACTCTTATTTTTATATTTACAGGCAGGAGAACTATAAATGGCACAAGACATCACGGACGTCAAAGAGTATATGCAACAAGTGGGGCAACAAGCCAGACAGGCTTCAAGACTGCTAGCCGCTGCCAATACCGGGGCAAAAAATGACGCGCTTTTGTGTATTTATGACAAATTAAAACAAGCAAAGCCTGAAATCTTGGCCGCTAATAAAATTGATATGCAAAATGGTCATGATAATAATTTAGATGCTGCTCTATTAGATCGCTTAGAGCTAACAGATGACCGTTTTGAGGGCATGCTACAAGGCTTAAAAGATGTGTCTGCTTTACCAGACCCTATCGGTGAGGTGGCAGACATGACTTACCGCCCCTCTGGTATTCAACTGGGTAAAATGCGAGTGCCCCTAGGCGTCGTTGGTATGATTTATGAATCACGTCCAAACGTCACTCTTGAAGCCGCTTCTCTAGCTTTAAAGTCAGGGAATGCCATTATCTTGCGTGGTGGCTCTGAAGCTTTTGAATCCAACCAAGCCATTGCTAAGTGCATTTTAGAGGGCTTAAAAGAAGCTGGCTTGCCAGAGCATGGCGTGCAAGTACTGCAGACTACGGACCGCGCTGCTGTGGGTGAGCTAATTACTATGACTGAATTCGTCGATGTGATTGTTCCTCGTGGCGGTAAAGGCCTGATTGAGCGTATCAGTAATGATGCTCGTGTACCGGTCATTAAGCATTTAGACGGGAACTGTCACACCTTTATCGACAGTGATGCCGACCCTGAAGTGGCTATTAAAGTGAGCGTTAACGCTAAGACCCATCGCTATGGTACTTGTAATACGATGGAGACCTTACTGGTCGATAATACCGTTGCCAATGAACTGCTTCCAAAGATTGCAGAAGCCATTGTCGACGCCGATGATGCGATGCAGCTGCGCTTAGATGCTGAATCAAAAGCCATCTTACAAGACAATGCTAAACTTGCTGGTCATTTAAATGATGCCAATGAGGAAGATTGGGATACAGAGTATTTAGCGCCTATTTTAGCGATTAAAATTGTGGCAGGCATTGATGAAGCTATCTCTCACATCAATACTCACGGTAGCCATCACACAGATGTCATTATCACCAACAATTACACTAAGTCACAGCGCTTCATCCGTGAAGTAGACTCTTCTAGTGTCATGATTAACGCCTCTAGCCGCTTTGCGGATGGTTTTGAATATGGTTTGGGTGCTGAGATTGGTATCTCTACAGACAAAATCCATGCCCGTGGTCCTGTCGGTCTAAATGGCCTGACGTCACAAAAATGGATTGTTTATGGTCATGGTGAAGTACGTGGCTAAGGGTTATAGTTAATACTGTAATTAACGCCCTACTCCCTACCCCTTTGCTTCTTATAAAAACGTCAACCTTACGGTTGGCGTTTTTTATTTATGTTTACTTAACTGCCTGTTAAATATAACAAACCACTATCTGCTTAAACTAAGAGCTAACCTAAATTAGCTGACTTTATTGTTTGATGTTTTGGGCAGATATAGGGTGCTTTAAAATGCCAAATTTAGTAATATAGTCCCTTCAATTTGGACATAGATAAGGCCATTTTAAGTCAGCGCCTTTTTAAATCTTGTCACACAATATATAGACAACTGATCTATTTGAGCCGTTAGCAATAGCCAGTTGCATAATTATCAGAATGTTGCCGCTTTGGCACTCTCAGAAAATTCAGCTTTGTGGCTTTTGCTAATACGACAATGCCTACTTTTATCACTCTCAGATACTACGGTATGAAGGCATTCTATTTTCAAAATTAAGCCAACAATAATAAGCCCTAGATATAACTGGCCTGTTATTAATCGCTTAAAAGCAATCTTATGAAACACTAAAACTTAGCTAAGTACACCTTAATTTGGGATGCAGCAACCCCGTTTTACATTCCAAATTAAGGTGGCTTTATACTTATTAGAGGAGCAACTTATGGAAGTTACTTTAAATGGCTACTATACGCTTATATTAGCCACACTCGTCCTACTTATGGGGCGTTTTTTGGTAAAGAAAGTGAAGTTTTTAGAAGACTTCAACATCCCTGAACCTGTGGCAGGTGGCCTAGTGGCTGCGGTCATTGTTTATGCACTCAATATCGTATGGGGCTATAGCTTCAACTTCCATCAAGACCTGCAAACCGCTTGTATGTTGATGTTCTTCGCCTCTATCGGCTTAAGTGCTGACTTTGCCCGACTCAAAGCAGGTGGCACACCACTGCTTATCTTCACTGCCGTGGTTTCAGTATTTATTATTCTGCAAGACGTGGTTGGTGTTTCTATGGCCAAACTGCTAGGCCTTGACCCGCTACTAGGCTTGGTAACTGGGTCTATCGCTCTAACAGGTGGTCACGGTACTGCCGGTGCTTGGGGCATCACTTTAGAAGAGCAGTATGGCGTAGTGGGTGCGACCACCTTGGGTATCGCTGTGGCTACTTACGGTCTGGTAGCAGGCGGTGTTGTCGGGGGTCCAGTGGCTCGTCGTCTGATTAACCGCTTAGGCGTTCAACCTTCTGCTGTTAATCCCAATCCAACTCCTACTGAGGAGCTGGCAGGCAAGCAGTCTCTATACAGCACCAAGCATGATGAAGAAGATGTTTATAGAAACAAAGAAATCTTTGAGAAGCCAGATAACATTCGTCTAATTACTGCCTCTTCAACCATTGAGTCTTTGGCCTTATTTGCTGCGGCTCTAGCTTTTGCTGACATCATGACTAATGTTGGTCAAGGCACTTGGTTTGAGCTACCTACCTTCGTTTGGGCGCTGGCTGGTGGTGTGATTCTGCGTAACGTATTAACTATGGTATTTGACTTCCATATGTTCGATCGTGCCATTGACGTCATTGGTAACGCTTCATTGAGCTTGTTCTTAGCAATGGCATTATTGTCTCTAAAACTGTGGCAATTAACCGACCTAGCAGGTCCAGTACTGATTATCCTACTGGTGCAAACCTTAGTCATGATTGGCTACGCTTATCTGGTTACCTTTAGAATTATGGGTAAAGACTACGACGCTGCCGTGTTATCAGCAGGTCACTGTGGTTTTGGTATGGGTGCAACCCCAACTGCTATTGCCAACATGCAAGCAGTAACCGACCGCTATCAGCCTTCGCACAAAGCCTTCTTGATTGTGCCTATGGTTGGCGCCTTCTTCGTGGATATCGTCAACGCCACTGTGTTGCAAATTTTCACTAAACTGCCCTTTATGTAAGCCAGTTTAGTACAAGCTTAGATAACGCAAAAAGGGCGAGATTGGTTTTAATCTCGCCCTTTTTTATATTTAAAACTTGCCCTTAATTTACTCGACTGCCTCTATTTCAACTGCTCAGTTAACCCCACAGCCTGATCAATCAGCTCTTCAATAAAGCTAATGCTATCAATCAAAGTGGCGTTATCTGTGATATCCACTCCTATCATTTGCGCCAATTCGGCTGGGGTTTTGGTTCCGCCAGCGCGTAACACTTCTAACCAGTCCTCAATGACATCTTCGCCTTTGCGTAGTTTTTTAAACAGCTGAGTAGCGATACTTAGACCAGCGCTATAAGTATAAGAATATAGACCTAGATAATAGTGCGGCTGACGCATCCAAGTTAACGCTGCATCCTCATCAATCTCTACTTCCTCACCCCAGAACTGTTGCAACGTGGATTGCATGAGCTGATGCAAATCATCGGTACTTAAGTTCTTACCCGCATCCACCGCACGGTACACTTCACGTTGGAAGTGCGCTTCTAAGTAATGGGTCACAAAGTTATGATAATAGGTATTTGATAATAATGAGGACACCACATAACGCTGAAACGCCTTATCGTCTGTATTTTGCTGTAATAAATGATGGCCCAATAACAGCTCGTTACAAGTTGACGGGGCTTCAATAAAGTACAGTGACGGCTCATAACTTAAGTAGTTTTGATACTGGCCAGCATTATATAAATGTCCGGCGTGGCCTATTTCGTGAATTAAGGTAAACACATCGCCTAGGTTTTGTGTCCACGACATCAACACATATGAGTGCTCGCCATAGGGTGACGCACAAAATCCACCGGTAATCTTGCCTTTATTTTGAGCAAAGTCATACCAGCGCTCATCAAACGAGCGTTGCACCATGTCAGTATAATCAGCACCCAATAAAGATAACGCATCCAAGCAATATTGCTTCGCCTCATCAATACTAACCTGCGTCACAAAATTGGCATCAAGTGGCACTTTTAAGTCAGCAAAGGTCATTTTGTCGATACCATTGGCTTGCTGCAATAGCTTGGCGTAACGTCGCATTGGCGGTGCAAGATGCTGCATTATGGTATCGATGTGCTCGTCATATACCTCGCGCGACACTTTCTGATCGTGCAAAAGATAGTCAAATACCGAGTCATAGCCGCGCATATCGGCCATGATTTTCTCTTTTTTAACTTGGGTCAAATAGTTACTGGCTATGGTGTGCTGTGATTCGCGTAACCGTTTTGAAAATGCCTTAAACGCATTACGACGAAACTCGGTATCGACTGCCGTTTCATACTCATTTTCAAAGGTAGAAAAACTTAATGGATACGTCTGACCCTTGGCCTCAAAGTCATCAAAACTCATATCTGCCAGTTTGCACTGCTCGTAGTTTTGATACGGCAAATCTAATACCGGTGATAACGAAATAAGCGCCGTTTCTAACTCTAAGCTTAGGGTGTATGGCTTTTGCGCCAATAAGTCGGATAAAAAGGGACGATACTTATCGTTATCCACCATCGCTTGCTTAATTAGCAGCTCATCTGCCTGCTTTAAGGTTTGCTCTACTATCGCAGTTTGGCTATTTAACTGGGCTACTTTTGAATCAAAATCTCTAGCTCTGATTTGTAGCTCGCTGTCACTCATATCTACTGCACTTTGCGCGCCAGCATAAGTACCTGCTTTAGACAAAATGGTCAAATAGGATTCATAAGTCTGTAGCAGACGTATGATGCTATTGCCATCTGTTAAGGTCAGCATCGACTCTGAAGTTAATTCATCAGTAAGCTCACTAGCTTTGTCTAGGTCTGCATAGAAATCTTCTGGCGTGGCATAAAGCGCTGTCATATCCCAGGTTAAATGTTGTGGCACGTCTTTACGATTTGGTAGTGACTGAACTTGTTTTTCCGTAGTTTCGAGAACTTGAGTCATGGATGTCCTTTAATTTTTTGTCTGTAGTAAGATGGCATAACAATTATAAGTCGTCAGTCTAAATGGCTTTTATATATAGCCCTGTCATAGACTGAGTTTGATAATCATAAATAGTACCACACCCTGCCTGAGCCTTGAGTTATCTTCAAGTGCTCTACTTTCTAGAGACTGACTGAGTTAATTATGAAACATAAAAAACTGTTGCAATTGGATAAAGAAGAGGAAGAGGTTCTGCTCGATGAATTACGAGAGTACATGAGTGATGAACTTGATATGGATCTTGGCAACCTGCCAGCTAAGTTCTTACTGGATTTTATGGTCAGTTTAATTGGGCCAAAGATTTACGACCAAGCCATTGAGGATGCTGAGCCTTGGCTGTATGACCGCTTTACTGGGATTTTAGAAGACCTGTCTGCTTTAAAGAAAGATTAGACCAGCCTGTAATTTATTATCGGCTTATTATCGGCCACAAAAAAACCGCCTAGCGACAAGCTAAGCGGTTTTTTTATTTAAAACGTATCAGTAATAATAAAACTAATTACTGGTTACGCTCATAAACTGGTAACTCTTTGCAGATTTTCTCAACTTTAGCGCGAGTTTCTGCTAGTACTTTTTCGTCACCACGGCTGTCTAATACGTCACAGATCCAGCCCGCTAGATCAGCAGCTTGTGCTTCGTTGAAGCCGCGAGTGGTAATGGCTGGCGTACCGATACGGATACCAGAAGTTACGAATGGTGATTTTGGATCGTTTGGTACGGCGTTTTTGTTCACAGTGATGCCCGCGTCGCCCAACCATTTGTCCGCTTCTTTACCCGTCATTTCTTGCTTAACTAGGCTGATAAGCATTAGGTGGTTTTCAGTTCCGCCAGAGATGATTTCATAACCACGCTCTTGGATAACTTTTGCCATTGCTTGAGCGTTTTTAACCACTTGCTGCTGGTAAGTCTTGAAGTCGTCCTGAAGCGCTTCTTTGAAACAAACCGCTTTAGCAGCGATAGCGTGCATTAATGGGCCACCTTGGTTGCCTGGGAATACCGCTGAGTTTAGTTTCTTAGCTAACTTGTCGTCACGAGATAGGATTAGACCTGAACGTGGACCACGTAGTGTTTTGTGAGTCGTCGTTGTTACCACATCAGCAAATGGTACTGGGCTCGGGTATACGCCAGCTGCAACCAGACCGGCAACGTGAGCCATGTCTACAAATAGATACGCGCCAACGCTGTCTGCGATGTCACGGAAACGCTGCCAATCAACCACTTGTGAGTACGCTGAGAAACCAGCAATGATCATTTTTGGCTTGTGCTCTTTGGCCAAACGCTCAACTTCGTCATAGTCGATTAGGCCAGTTTCTTCTACTAGGCCGTACTGAACTGCATTGTAGTTGATGCCTGAGAAGTTTACGTGTGCGCCGTGAGTTAAGTGACCACCAGCGTCTAAGCTCATGCCTAGAACTGTGTCGCCTGCTTCTAGTAACGCTAAGAATACTGCAGAGTTTGCTTGGCTACCCGCGTGTGGCTGTACGTTTGCGTATTCAGCGCCAAATAATTCTTTAGCACGGTCAATCGCTAATTGCTCAACGATATCAACAAACTCACAACCGCCGTAGTAGCGTTTGCCAGGATAACCTTCAGCATATTTGTTGGTTAGGTCAGAACCTTGCGCTTCCATAACTGCTTGTGAGCAGTAGTTTTCTGAAGCGATTAGCTCGATATGGCTTTCTTGACGCTTGGTTTCTGACACCATGGCTTGATATAAATCAGGATCATAGTCTTTAATGCTAATATCTTTAAACATAGTTCTATCCTATTAATAAGTCACATACGACATATAAAAAAATACAAGCGCCGAACCCACCAACCGCTCTATATCCTAAAAACAATCGTTCAATCAGGCAATATTTTGCTATTACCGCATAGATTTGAATGAAGTATTTTTAGGAGGGGGCAACTCTGCACAATTAGAAGATAAGTGTAACATGAAATCTTGTCGACTAAAGCGAAAAAACACCCTAAAAAGAGGATGTTTTTTGAGTTTAGCTAACTTATAGGGTATTTAAAATACAGATTATAAGCAAAACCCCTTTGACTTAAGAAGCCTCTGTAAAAAAATCAGCCAAAAAAGTTTCACTAATTAACAAGTCTCGATTATACCAGTTATAAAGAGTACTTCGGCGCCAACCCAAGTCCGTAGACTCAATTACTCGGCTATTGGGCAAGCAGTTTTGACGCTTAAATAACACATAACCAATGGGAGTGCCGCGTAAGTACTGTAGACGCTTAGCCTCTCCTTTTAAGCTAATCAAAGGAAAGATACTTTGCGCCGCCACCCAAGGCTTCTCACTATTTCCATATAATAAAGACTCTCGCACCCAAGCCATTACCGGCCTATTTAACTGCGCACCTTGATAGCCCATTTGCTTTTTTTGGGCCAAAGTTAAGGCCCGATACCCCTCAAAGGTAGGCTCTACTTTTAGCGACTGCCCTGCCTTAGCTTCTAATAAGGCAGTTAATGAGCCGTCTGAGGTCAGCCAATATAGCGCCTCTGCTGATATAGACATGCTTTATCCTTGAACCAAGTATGATGCTCAGCCTTTAAACTGAGGCATGTTGTCAATATTAAAGGGGAGCGCGTTATGGGCTTGCTGACGATATTGCTGCATATACTGACGATCTTGCTCACAAAAATTCGCAATTGCTGGCTCAAAGCGCGCATCATAAACACGATGTAGCGAGTGGGTCTTATGGGGTATAAAACCTCGAATCAGTTTGTGCTCACCTTGCGTACCTGGGTCAAAGTACTGCAATCCTTTTTCGATAGCAAACTCAATGCCTTGATAATAACACAGCTCAAAGTGTAGGCTGTCATACTCATCTAATGAGCCCCAGTAGCGACCATATAATGTCGCATCAGGCTGATTTGGGTCATCATAAAAGAACAAGCTGCTGGCCACGATATCCCCATTTTCATCTAGACCCTGCGCCAACATTAAGTGTTCAGGCATAGTTTGGGAAATTTTCTCAAAAAACTCTGGGGTTAAATAAGGATGACGGCCACGCACCGCGTAAGTCATGGCGTAACATTGATAAAATACCGCCCAATCTTCATCAGTAATCTGATTCCCAGTTTTAATTTGACAGGTCAGGTTTTGCTTGGCAATCTTCTTACGCTCAGCCCGGATATTTTTGCGCTTTTTGGCGGTCAGCGTACTTAAGAAGTCATCAAAGTTAGAAAACGGTTTTGGGCGACCCTCTTCGTCAATATCAGTCAGCTTTTGGTTTTGCCATAAAAACTGACAGCCTTCACGCTCAAGTAACTGCTGCTCAAACAAAGGGTTAGATAAGACATTAAACGCTTGTTGCTGCTCATCATTGACAAACAAACCATGCCAGCTTGAAGCTCCTGTTTGTTTTGCCACATCATCGATTGCAGTGATCGCCACTTGCCAAATTGCTTGGTCTACTGTAACTCCCTCCGCCAACCAAAAGCGCTGCCCACTCACTGGGGTATAAGGCACACTGGTCACGAGCCTAGGATAATAGTCCACACCATAACGCGCATAAGCATCCGCCCATGCATGGTCAAACACATACTCCCCTTGATGATGACCTTTAATAAACAGAGGAAGTACCGCAACTGGCGACTGCTCTTCATCTTGATAAATAATAATATATAACGGCACCCAACCTGATTTTTGACCAATAGCGCCCGTCTCTGTCAGCGCTTGCCAATAAGCAAAAGACATAAAGGGGGTGTCTGGCTGCTGCCAGTTAGCGTCTGCCTGCCAAGTTAAGTCTTGCGTGATTGCGTATGAATAAATCTTGACCTCCTCCCCTCGCTAAACCGAGGGGATTCCTACAGCTAGACGGTCAAGCCCGACCGCAAGGATGTTCTTAGCAGCATTGATATCTCTATCATGCCATGAGCCACACTCAGCACACCTCCATCCTCTTATTCGCAAACCTGCTCTACCTTTCGGACTACTGTCACTTATATTAAGGCAGCACGAGCAGGTCTGGGTAGTGTAACTCTCATTTACCATCTCAAACTGACAACCTGCATGCTTGCATTTATATTCCAGTTGTCGTTTAAGTTCAAACCATCCGGCATCGTATGTCGATTTAGCCAGTTTGGTCATCGAATTGGTAAATGAGCGTGATTTAACATCACCAACCACAATCAAGGCATTATTCTGCACAAGCTTGGTGGTGAATTTATGAATTAAGTCTAATCTTGTATTTTTTATTTTGGCATGAATTGCTTTGACACGTTTTTTATTCTTAGCACGCTGGGCTACTGCTAATTTATTCGCCCACTTTTGCGTTTGCTTAATAGTTAGCTTGTCACCATTTGAGGTGGTAGCAGACTCTTTTAAACCTAAGTCAATACCAATGCTGCCCATACCACTTGCTTGTTTGGGGGAGTCTTTAACAGTAATACACGCATACCAACGATTACGACTGTCTTGTACTATCTCAAGCGTGTTGATTTGATACAGGCTTAGGTTGTAGCTATCGAATACATCTATAATAAGCTTTTGACCTTTGGATAGTGATAATTGAAGGGTTGATTTAAGTGCTTTCTTTCCCGTTTGTCTTGTGCTTAGATGCTTGATAGCAGATTTTTTAAAAGGTATCCAGCCCAGTGATTTACGTTTGGCATCAGGACGGTTGGTACGCCAGTTAAGTTTGGCCTTTTTAAACTGTTTGCGAGCCTTGGCGTGAGTCTCATTGATAGCTTGTAAGGTCTGACTGTGTAATCCTAAATACTCACCGCTTCCTTTGGTGTACTCACTTAGATCATAAGCACTAAAAAACTTACCGGTACGTTTTAGATGCTCAAAACTTAGAGCATTAACATAGTTCCACACGAAGTTTACCGAACCGCTTAGCTGATTCAGCTCTTTTATGTGCTTGTCTTTAATGCGTAGCTTGAGGGTTTTCATACCTTTAGTATGCCGAGGTTAATTTTAACTTACAACCCTTTAAGTACTACTCACGACAGTATACGTCGCCTTATATCCACCCCCTGAAGTGGGTGGTTTTACGGCGACCGGTGATAAATAAGCTGTTGCCTGAACTTGTTAATAACAGTAGTCATAGAGTTTTTCAATAACAGGAGAATAAAAAAATCCCCCTTACCAGAAGCAAGGGGGTGGAGAAAGTTTGCTGTTATTATTATTTTAGTTCTTATTTTTAGTTTTGTTATTATTATTTTTTTGTTTAAAGCTTTGGCTTAAGCCGTTTTAAAGCTTATTTCTTTAAAAGCCTGCTTTAAGTTGTGGTTGTGTTTTAAGATGCGTTTTTCAATCATGTGGTACTGATCTTTAAGCGCCTCATCTGCCTCGTGCAAACGCTCAGCAAATTCATTTTTCTTCAGCTGCATGGCTTTGGCTTTTAAAGCTTGCCATTCTTTAACGGTGTCATTAAATAACTGATATTCAAAATGAACACGGTCGCTAAAGTTTTGCAGGCTACGTGGCAGGTTACTGTCAGTAATTAGACCTTGCTCATCACTGATTTTTTCAATCTTTTTCTGAGCCCGCT
This sequence comes from Psychrobacter pasteurii, assembly GCF_900162815.1. GTDB lineage: Bacteria > Pseudomonadota > Gammaproteobacteria > Pseudomonadales > Moraxellaceae > Psychrobacter > Psychrobacter pasteurii. Next base: position 49,457 of record NZ_FUGD01000076.1, read on the forward strand.
TAAACATCATATTTACTTCAGCGTGTTTAATGGTCATGTTGTCTACCGTACGTAGATCAGAGGCCAATCCTACTTTTGCTAACGCGGCAATAAGCCATTTGGTTGGGTCGTATTGCCACCATTTAACCCCATTACGGTAGTCATATTGGAAGAAGTGATGGTAGTTATGATAGCCCTCACCCCAAGTCGGTATAGCCAATAAGAAGTTATCTCTGGCAGTGTTGGTATCCGTATAAGGACGGGTTCCAAACATATGGCATAAAGAGTTAATAAAGAAGGTAAAGTGGTGGTTGATAACCAAACGCACTAGACCTGCTAGCAATAAAGTTCCCCAGACATCGCCAATTAACCAGCCAATAGCACCGATTAGACCAACGTTAGTGGCCACTACCCATAATCCATAATATTTATGCTGGATTTGGAGCACCTTGTCTTTGGTTAAATCTGGGATGTTTTTGTAGTCAAAGTTACCACTGGGGTAATTTTTTAACATCCAACCAATGTGACTAAACCAAAAGCCGCGTTTGGCTGAATAAGGATCATCCATAGGGTCATCTACATGTCTATGGTGAGTTCGGTGACCTGAGCACCAATCAAATGCTGATCCTTGAACCGCCAGTGTGGCTCCTAATAAGAAGAAGTTACGCACTGCAGGATGTGCCTTATAAGTGCGATGTGACATCAATCTATGATAGCCGGTGGTAATACTCATCCCTGTCCAAATGGCAATAGCACCAAAAGTTATCCAGACAGGTTTGCTGACTTCATGAGTAGCGAGATACCAAGGAGTAATCACTGCTGCGGCAATCGGAGTTGCTATCAATACTGCTGCAGGAATCCAGTTAATGGGAGCACGTTTAAAGGCAAGTTCTTTGGCCAGTTGCTCTTGTTTGAGTTGTTCCTCAGCCGTTAATGGCTCTGAAGAATTACCAACAGATTCTGACTCTAACTCTGCTGTATTTTGACGCTCATCTTTGACAGTCTTCATAGAAGTAGGAATAGGCAAAGGGCTGCTAGAGTTCAGCTGTTTATTAATTAGCTGAACTAATGGCGAACGAGACAATGCGCCTGCTACTTTTTTGCCGGAGTTAACTGCTTTGCTGGCATTGTGTAGTGAACGTTGTCCGACAGCACGCAAGGAAGATAAAAGACTTCCATTTCTTATTTTCATTCTTAGAGCATCCTTACTTGATATAAAGAATTGAGATTGGAGATTTCGATGTAAGTAGAATACCTTAAATAAAGATTAAAGTGAACACTTATACACTCGAATTTTGTTGAGAAAGGGAGGTTTTGGGGCTTTTTTACTTTTATATAACAGTTGATTAATAGGGTGGAAACAAATTTAGCCTAAGCACTTTTTGTCAGGTTAATTGTGCAAGTCAGGTTAATTGTGCAAAAAGGCGGTAGGGTAGTCGGTAATAAGATAGCTCACCCCAAGTTTGGTTAGCTGCTTGGCATAATCCACATCATTAACTGTCCAGGCTGTGCTGCTAAGGCCGTATCTTTGACATTGAGCAATCAAATTTGAATCAAATAAAGGATAAAACAAACCAATAGAAGAACAGCCTAGTCGTAACGCAATTAACACAGTATCGGCTAGGGGCTGGCCCGTACTCATCGCTGCATTTTTTATATCAATTTTCATATCAATAATGGGGCGTTTTGAGGGGTTAAGAGCAGGGCTTCTCATAAGGTCAATCGTTAATTGAGGACAGGTAGGCTCAACTAAAAGGCCTCTTTTAAAGTGACTAAGTACAGAATCTGCCTGTAACTGCTCAAGTAACCGAATATCGAAGCTGGTCAAGGTCAAAGGTAAACTACTCAAGTTTGGGTCTACCAAACACTGCTTTAATGATTGAATCAGCTGGGCATAGTTGGTGCGTTCGTGAGTTTTAATTTCCAGTTCAATATGGCTATAACCTTTAAGGTGCTTTGGCATCTGTTGCAGCAGCAAAATAGAGTCACTTTTTTCGGCTCTAGCAGAGCGGCTGATACGCTGGATCTGTGCCGCGGTTAATTGGTCTATTCTAGATTGATGAGAAAATAGCCTAAGCAGGTTTTCATCATGAAATACCACCAATTTGCCATCTAGCGTTAACTGAACGTCAAACTCTATGCCAACTAATTTACTTTTAGCCAAGTAGCTTGTCGACTTTTGACTGAGCTGCTGGGTATGGATAAAGCCAGCCTTAGTGTTTTCTAATTGCTCACCACGAGCGCCTCGGTGACCTAATAGATAGGTTTTATGAGTATCGAGTAAGGTAGCTAGGGAAGTCATAAACACTCTTTGAGATTGAACCAACATTTTTTTTGGCTAAAACGGAACAAGATAAGTAGTAAATAATGGCAGATAATAAAAACAATTAACAGCCCAATTAACTCAATTAGCCCAATTGATAGGGGGTTAATCAGCCTGCTTTACAAAGTATAGATATAAATTGTGATAAGGCTTCATTAAAATAGGATAACTGAAATATGAATTAACAAATTTTTATGCTTTGGCGTATAATACGCAACAATACTGGCTAGTAGGGTTAAGGCGCTTGTCTTACATCAAAGACCTATAAGCTCTTTATTAAATATATCAATTGCCATGCGATAGCCAAAGCAGGTCTTAAAAGAGGTTATAATGAAGTTAAGTTTTGATCGTGTTTCTCGTCCTGCCGGCTTGGTAGGAGTGATGTTGCTATGCGGATTAACCGCTGTGGGTTGTAGCAAAAAAGAGGAGTCTACTGATAAATCAGATGAGGCCAAAGTTGAAGTAGTCACCACTGATCCAGTAGTTCAATGTGATGATCAAGTCGCCTTAACTCAGCTGACACAAACTGTGCAGTCTACCTTAGGGTCTCAGTCACAAAGACTATTTAATAGTTATGCAGAAAGCAATGGCGAGACATTAAGTCTAACCAACCTTAAGAGTGCGGTAGGGTCAGTGTTGGTTGATGTTGCTAATCCAAGAGAGATCCAAGGGGCCAATGCACAAGGTATGATTACTTGTAGTGCGAGCCTAAGCTTAACTTTACCAAACCAAGACGTGAGTCGTGCCAACCGTGTGTACACACAAGTTGAAGACCGTAGCCTAGCTGATTTGTTACGTTCTGAAGGTATTATCTTAAATAACAACATGTTAGTTAGCGATAACTTTAATTATGTTGTGGGCATGCAAGGCGGTCAGTCTGTTGCTCGAGTTGTGGGTCAGCCTGCTATCTTAATGGCTGCGGCAGATATTATCTCTAAGTCTCAGTACCAAGCTATTATTGATGCACGCCGTTCTGCTCCAGATACCAATAAGCCAAGACCAGCTCCAGCGTTACCTGCTGAGCCAAGACAGCCTACGCAGCCTCGTGTTCGTCCAGAGCCTGAACAAAAGCAAAAAGCGCCTGTACGTCAAACTCAGCCTGCCCGCAGTGCTGAAGCACAGACGCAAGCTCAACAAAAGCCAGCTGCTAAACCCGCTGAGCCTGCTAAGCCGCAACCTGCTGAAACGCCAAAGCCAAGTAAGCCTGCAGCTGAAGAGGCGAATAATACAGCCGCTAAGCCAGTTGAAGCTCCGAAGAATCTAACCACGCCTAAAGATGACAGTATCGAAATGGTCATCATTGAAGAAGACGGTACTTACTAAGTTTAAGAAAGCTAAGTTTAACAAAGCTTGAAGTAAGTAAAGCTTCTAGGTTTGATAAAAAAAAGGTCCAACATAGTTTGTCGGACCTTTTTTATTGTAAGCGGTTTTTGTAAATAGTTTTAATTTAAAGTCTGTATTAACCGAAAGCTTAGCTGCTAAATTTGTCCAGTATGGTTTTGTTCCATAACACCTCTTTTGAGCCCTCAACTTTAGCGCAATATCTTGAGAGGACAAATAACCAGTCTGATAAACGGTTTAATAGCTTAAGTGCGTTGGCGCTAATGGCTTTGTCATTGACCAGCTGCAGGTTAACTGCTTGACGCTCTGCGCGGCGACAGACAGTACGAGCAATATGAACTTGGCTAACTAAGGTTGAGCCGGCAGGTAAGATAAAGTCTTTCAAGGCAGGCAGGTCTTGGTTAAAAGCATCAATTTCAGATTCTAGCCAGCCAATATGAACCTCACTAATGCCTTGGTACTCAGGCATGGCAAGCTCGCCGCCAACATTAAATAATAAGTGTTGAACGGTGCTTAAGCTATCAGATATCGCATCAAAGTTTTTTATCTGCTCAGCGGCTAGGCTGTTTATCTGTGCCAAAATCATGCCGATATGGGCATTTAATTCGTCAACATCGCCCATCACGACAAAGAGGGCATCTGCTTTACTGACACGGCTACCATCTGCCATGCCTGTAGTGCCATCATCTCCGGTGCGGGTGTAAATTTTGGTCAATCGATTGCCCATAACGGGAGCTCCAGTAAAGTTAAGGTCATTTTAGTAAAAAAGTTAAGTTGGCATCATATCCTATGCCGATGAAATATAGCAATTTTTGCCAAGCTTAGGTAATATGAGCCTCGCTAAGAATAATACTTGATGTCATAATTCATCAGTTTTCATTATAAGGTTTTAATATGTCTGTATCCGCCAAAATCACACAAACTCCTGAATTCTTGTCAAAACAACTGGTCGAAAGTCAGGCCACGTTGAAGATTTATGATTCAATGACCACCGACAAACGTAAGTTTGAACCGCTACAAGCGGGCAAGGTAGGTATGTATGTGTGTGGTATGACGGTCTATGATTATTGTCATATTGGTCATGCTCGTGTCATGGTTGCTTTTGACGTGGTGTCACGTTGGATGCGTCACTTAGGTTTTGACGTGAACTATGTGCGTAATATCACCGATATCGATGACAAAATCATTGCGCGTGCTAATGAAAATGGCGAAAAAATTGGCGATTTAACCGAACGTTTTATCAAAGCTATGCATGAAGATGCTGCGGCTTTAGGCTGTGCGGATCCAAACTCAGAGCCACGCGCCACAGAGCACATTGATGAAATGCTGCAAATGATTGATACCCTGGAACAAAAAGACCATGCGTATGCTGCAGCTAACGGTGATGTTTATTATGCCGTTGAAACCTTTGAAGGCTATGGCAAATTATCTAAGCGTAAACTAGATGATTTACAAGCAGGATCACGTGTCGATGTCGATACCGATAAAAAGAACCCATTTGACTTTGTGTTATGGAAAGCTGCTAAGCCAGGTGAGCCGCAGTGGGATTCTAACTGGGGTGGTGGACGTCCAGGCTGGCACATTGAATGTTCTGCCATGTCGACCAAGTGCTTAGGGAACAGCTTTGATATTCATGGCGGCGGTCACGACTTACAGTTCCCACACCATGAAAACGAGATTGCCCAGTCAGAAGCAGCAACAGGCTGTACTTATGCCAATAACTGGATGCATGTGGGTTTCATCAACGTTGATGGCGAAAAGATGTCTAAGTCTTTAGGTAACTTCTTTACCATTCGTGAAGTGATGGAGAAGTTCCACCCTGAGACCATTCGTTTCTTCATTTTATCAAGCCATTATCGCAGTCAGGTGAACTTCTCAGACGCTGCCCTAAAAGAAGCGCACTCAGGTTTAACGCGTGTTTATCAAGCGTTAAAAGCGGCTGAAGCTGTCTTGAATGAAAAACTAGCCGGCCAAGCGGGTGAGTCGGTAGAAGCTTCAACCGAAGTGGTTAATGAAATTAGTGGCTATAGTGCTAACTTTATCAAAGCCATGAATGATGACTTTAATACACCACAAGCCATTAGTGTTCTATTTAGCTTGGCAAAAGAAGTTAATAAGCTGGCACGTGAGACACAAAGCGAACAAGACATCGCGAAACTACAAACCGCTGTGGCAACTTTAAAAGCACTGGCAGCTACCTTAAATATTGGTCAAGTAAACCCGACCGAATTTTTACAAGCTCAAATTGGTGCAGTAAGTGAAGATCAGATGAGCGATGAGCAAATTGATGCCCTTATTCAAGAGCGTATTGATGCTAAGGCCAATAAGGACTTTGCTCGTGCTGATGAGATCCGTGATTTACTGCAGCAAAACAGCATTGAGCTTGAGGACAGTAAGCAAGGGACAACTTGGAGACGTATCTAGTTTAACTTTAAAAGAAGGTCATAAATGACAAGTCCATACTAGGTGGGTAGAGTCTTTGTTTCACACAAAATGCTAGGGATTGGCAACCAAAATATTTGGAGTGTGTATGAATAACTTACCGTACAAAGGTAATGTGGCTCAGCATAAGTCATCAGCTTCTCATGCTGATGACGATGCTATGGTCACTCCGATCATGACTAATTGGAATAACCGTCTTGTTAGGGCGCTCCAATTAGCTGTGGTCGTGTTGTTTATGACCTTTACACCCATTTTATCTCAAGCTAAAGCTTCTGCTGAAACCGCACAGACACAAGAGCAGCAGAGTGATGAAGAGCCTGATAACATCATTGATTACGCTATTCAGCAGATTCAACAAGATAATCCAGAGACTGAAGAAGAGGATCCAACCCGCCCTTTATTGGCTGAAAATGAGCTTACCGGAGAGTTCAATGAAGCCTATTATGTCCTAAATACGCTGAATTCCGGCCTTCCTGCATTATCCACACCGCCCAATCTTGAAACACCTCTGGCTACTTTAGAGTTCTTTAATAGTGCCAGTATGCAAAAGGACTTTGCCTTAGCGGCCTATGCTTTAAACTTAAATTTATTGCCTGAAGCTGACCAAAAAAATGAGGCGGCAGAGTTAGCTGAGAAGCTAGATTACTTAATGACCGAAAAATCGCTTTACGCTTTCGATGAGCTTCCAGATCGCTCCGATGGCTTGATTGAGCCGTCACTGGGTACGGACAGCCCTGTTCATGGGGTGCCAAGACGCTCTATTAAGCTAGGTAGCATTGACTACAAAAATAGAAGTGTTCCGTTATACCTTGAGCGAGTTCGAGTCGGTGAGCAGGCCCCAGTTTGGGTGTTTTCATCACAATCTGTGGCTAATATCAATGCCTTGTATGACATGCATAAGCCGGCGGATTTTGAGCGGTTTTTACCCAAAGCCATGACCACCAAAGTTTGGGGCGTGAGTGTTTGGGAAGTATTGACCCTATTTTTATTTATGTTGGCCACCATGGGGATAGGCTACCTGATTAGTATAGGCGTCACTAAATTGGTATCTCTCTATTCTGATGTCATTATTAAGCGGACTAAGACAGATCAATTATCGCTGCGAAGTAAAGGGCTAACGGATTTATTAACCAAAATTACGGTGCCCTTAACGGTTACTCTTAGCTTCTCTATGATGTTTGCTTTGGTTTCGGGCAGTTTGCCGAGAGTGGATGCCATTGCTACCTCCACCCGAGCCTTTATTTGGCTGTGTCTGGTAGTCAGCGGATTGTGGTTGGGGGTTAGAATTATTAACTTTTTTGCAAACCGCTATCAGGACTATCACATTGACTCTTTGAGTGAAGAAGAGTTCAATACCCAGCGCATACGCATGACCTATGTCTCAATTTTTAGACGTATTTTTATTTTTGTCATGGTGCTTGGGGGGATGTGGATTGGCTTAGCCGAGTTTACAGATTTAGAAGGCTTAGGCACCACATTATTGACCTCTGCAGGTATCGCTGGGGCGATTATTGGTATCGCAGCTCAGCCGACATTAGGTAATATTATCGCCGGATTTCAGGTGGCAATTACTCAGCCCATTAGAATAGGCGATACCATATTTGTCGACGGTATTTGGTGTGAAGTAGAGGATTTACGTTATACCTATGCGGTTCTGAAAACTTGGGATGATAGAAGGCTTATTGTGCCGATGAAGTATTTTGTCACCGAAGTGTTAGAAAACTGGTCTCACACCTCGGGCCACCAATCTACTGCGGTCTATTTATATGTCGATTATGGGGCGGATATTGAAGCCATACAAAAAAAGTTTTTTGAACTGGCTTTGGCACATGAGCTTTGGGATGAAGAGATGGAGCCTGAAATGAAGGTCACGGCCGTTGATAAAGACAGTATTACGCTTCGAGGCAAGGTAAGCGCTGATGGTCCACTTAATGCTTGGTATTTAGAGTGTGATATTCGTAAGCAAATGCTGGATTACTTAAATGAAGAGCACCGTGACTATCTACCGACAGACCGTATTACTTATGCGCCCAGATCATAGATTGCGCCTTGAGTTATCAGATTTTGTATAAATAATTGAAAGTAAAATGCTACTTAATATTAACAATTACTTAAGGTCGAATTAATACCGAGTATTAACACAAAAAACTCATTAAATTCAACTGCTCACAAAGCCAATAATTTTGTTATAATAGGTTGCTTATTTTCCCTAGCCAAGAGGTCTGTATGTTGCGAATCGTAGATGATGCCCTAACTTTTGATGATGTTTTACTCCTACCTGCATATTCAAATGTGCTTCCTAAATCAGCTTCACTGACGACGCGATTAACTGAAGAGATTTCTTTAAATCTTCCTCTAATATCGGCCGCAATGGATACCGTAACAGAATCAGAAATGGCAATCACCATGGCTCAGCTTGGTGGTATGGGTATTGTACATAAGAATATGGACATTGACCGCCAAGCGATGCAAGTGCGTCGTGTTAAAAAATTCGAAGCCGGTACTGTGGTAGATCCTATCACTGTAACTCCAGACATTACTGTGGGTGAACTGCTTCGTATCACTAAAGAAAATAACATCTCTGGTGTGCCTGTTGTAGAGTCAGGTAGTGGTCAAGTTGTGGGTATTGTTACTCACCGTGATGTGCGTTTTGAAACCAATCACAGCCAGCCTGTTAGTAACGTGATGACGCCTCAAGATAAGCTTGTCACTGTTAAAGAGGGCGAAACCAACGAAAATATTAAAAAGCTGCTTCATGAGCATCGCATTGAAAAAGTGTTGGTGGTAGATGATAACTTTGGTCTAAAAGGTATGATCACCGTTAATGACTTTAACAAAGCAGAAAACAACCCTAACGCTTGTAAAGACTCACAAGGTCGCTTACGTGTGGGCGCAGCAGTAGGTACAGGTCCAGACACCCAAGCCCGTGTTGAAGCTCTAGCAGAAGCGGAAGTAGACGTAATCGTTGTTGATACAGCGCACGGTCATTCTCAAGGCGTTATTGATAAAGTACGCTGGGTGAAAAAGAACTTCCCACATATCCAAGTTATCGGCGGTAACATTGCTACTGGTGATGCAGCGCTGGCTTTACGTGACGCAGGTGCTAACGCGGTAAAAGTGGGTATCGGTCCAGGTTCAATCTGTACTACTCGTATTATCGCTGGTGTGGGTGTGCCTCAGATTTCAGCCATTGATAATGTGGCGTCAGCACTTAAAGATAGCATTCCATTAATCGCTGATGGCGGTATTCGCTTCTCAGGTGATATGGCTAAAGCCATTGTCGCTGGTGCTTCGTGCATCATGGTAGGCTCGTTACTAGCAGGTACTGAAGAGGCCCCAGGTGAAGTGGAACTATTCCAAGGCCGCTACTACAAAGCTTACCGTGGTATGGGTAGCTTAGGCGCTATGTCAGGCTCTAATGGTTCATCAGACCGTTACTTCCAAGATGCCAAAGATGGTGTTGAGAAATTAGTACCAGAAGGTATCGAAGGTCGCGTTCCTTATAAAGGCCCTGTTAGCGGTATCGTAAACCAAATGGTAGGCGGTTTACGCTCATCAATGGGTTACACCGGTTGTGCTACTATCGATGAGATGCGTACTAAGCCTGAGTTTATCAAAGTAACTTCTGCAGGTATGAAAGAGTCGCATGTGCACGATGTTCAAATTACCAAAGAAGCACCTAACTATCGCATCGGCTAATGAGAAATCGTTAATACGATAGAAGTTGTTTTATTGGTTAACCTGTTAGTGGACAGCCAAAAAGACCAAAAGACAATATCTTTTGGTCTTTTTTTTGTAGTATATTAGGACATAATAAATTTGATTATCATTGATTTAACGGTTACTTATTTGATTACTATTTAATTGAGGTATATATGAGCTATTTCGGTACAGATGGTATACGTGGTCTTTTTGGAAAATTCCCAATTACCCCAGATTTTGTTTTAAAGCTAGGCTATGTAACCGGTCAGGTTTTAGTAGAACATCACAGCTCTTCAAAGAAAAAGCCGAGTGTGGTGATTGGTAAAGACACGCGTTTATCAGGCTATGTTATCGAAGCCGCTCTACAAGCAGGATTTAACTCAGCAGGTGTTGATGTGCATATGGTTGGCCCTTTACCAACTCCAGCCATTGCTCATTTAACCCGCAGTTTCCATGCTGATGCAGGTGTGGTGATCTCAGCTTCGCACAACCCTTATTATGACAACGGCATCAAGTTCTTTGCTGCAGATGGTCGTAAGCTTAGCGATGAGATGCAAGATGCTATTAATAAAAAACTAGATGGCATTGTGGAAGGCCATGCTGACTACACTCAAGAAAATCCCGCCCAACTGGGTAAGCACTTTAGAATCAATGACGCTAAAGGCCGTTATATCGAATTTTGTAAAGGCAGCTTTCCGTACCAATATGACTTGTCCAACCTAACCATCGTTATTGACTGTGCCAACGGCTCAGGCTATAGCGTAGGTCCTCGTGTGTTACGCGAGCTTGGGGCGGAAGTTATTGCTATCCATAATAAACCTGATGGTATTAACATCAATGACAAATGTGGCTCTACTTACCCAGAAGCCATTCAGCAAGCTGTGGTTGAGCACAAAGCCGATGTAGGTATTGCTTTAGATGGTGATGGTGACCGTATCATCATGGTAGATGAAAACGGCGACTTGGTAGATGGAGATGGTATTTTATATATTCTAGCCACTAAATCTGAAACTAAAGCTGCTGGCGTTGTGGGTACCCAAATGAGCAACATGGGTCTACAGCTGGCACTTGAAGCCGAAGGCATTGCTTTAGAACGAGCCAAAGTGGGCGACAGATACGTAATGCAGGGGTTAGAGGCCAACAACTGGATCTTAGGCGGCGAGCCTTCAGGTCATATCTTGTGCCTAGATAAGAGCCGTACCGGTGATGCTATTATCGCAGGCCTTCAGGTATTAGCCGTCATGGCGCAGACCAAACAAACCTTAAGTCAATTGACCAAAGGCTTTAAACTATTGCCACAGACGCTTGTGAATGTGCGATTAGAGCAGATGGCAGATCCGTATGACTTCCCAGAGTTAGCACAAGCCTTTGATGAAGCCTCAAAAAGCATTGAAGGCCGTGGCAGAATATTGATTCGTAAGTCAGGTACTGAACCGCTTATTCGTGTCATGGTTGAGCTAGACAATATTGAAGAGTGTGACAAATTAGCGAATGAGCTGGCTGCCAAAGTTAAAGCGGTTATGGGTTAAGCTAAGTCATCAGCTTTTGGATTGTTGATAGTTTTGTTAAAAGTATGAATTCCCCTATATAGCAAAATTGCCTTTATACCAATAAGGTTGGGTAAATTGTTAATAGGGGAGATAACGGGGTCAATATGGATTTTAGTGATCAAAGAGTTTCTTATGAAAAAGGCGAGCTTCATGAAGAGGTGCTGTTAGACAGTCCCTTCGAGTTATTAACCTTATGGTTAAATGAAGCCATTGCCCAAAAGGTTCCTGAGCCTTATGCCATTAGTTTGGCCACTTGTGGTTCAGACAATATGCCAGCGGTTAGAACGGTTTTGGTAAGAGAGGTTAATGATGAAGGGATTGTTTTTTATACCAATTACCTAAGTCATAAAGGTCAAGACATTGACCAAAATCCTCATGCGGAAAGTTTATTTTTTTGGCATGACATGCAGCGCCAGGTAAGAGTACGTGGCACTATCGCCAAGATCGACCGTGCGAAGACAGAAGCTTATTTCCAAAAACGTCCCTATGAAAGTCAGATAGGCGCTTGGGTGAGTCAACCACAAAGTGGCCCTGTACAAAGCCGCCAAGCGATGGATGATAGATTTGCTGAGCTAAAGCAGCAATATCCAGAAGGCAGTGTGCCGACACCTGATTTTTGGGGTGGCTATCAGATTACAGCCACTGAGATAGAGTTTTGGCAAGGCAGAGCCAATAGACTGCATGATAGAATTGTCTACACCAAAGATGCTGATAGTGACAAGTGGCATATCAAGCGCTTATTGCCATAATAGCTAAGCTAGTCTGTCACTTATAACAATAGCACCGACTAATAACAGTACCAACTAACAATAGTATAAAAACGATTAGCAACTCACTTTTTACCTTGGGATATTTAGGTTTATGATCCGTTTTGTCAGTTTTAATATTAATGGAATTAGAGCACGCCAACATCAATTAGAAGCCGTCAGAGATATCATCGATCCAGATGTGATGGGCCTACAAGAAACCAAAGTACATGATGAGCAGTTTCCCCTACAGGACGTAGAGTCATTGGGATATCATGTAGAGTACTTTGGTCAGAAGGCACATTATGGGGTGGCTTTGGTATCAAAGCAAAAACCTATCTTCGTGCAAAAAGGCTTTCCAGGTGAAGCAGAAGACGCACAAAAGCGTTTTATTCATGCCCGCTATGTATTTGATGGCAAAGAGGTAGATGTATTAAATGGGTATTTCCCACAAGGGGAGAACCGTAAGCATGAAACCAAGTTTCCTATGAAGCGTGCTTACTATGCTGACTTAAATGTATATATTGATGCGCTAAAAGCAGAAGGGCGTACTTTGATTATCATGGGCGATATGAATATTGCCCCTGAAGACAATGATATCGGTATTGGTGAAAAAAATGCCAAGCGCTGGTTAAGCCAAGGTAAAACCTCTTTCTTGCCTGAAGAGCGTGAGTGGTACACGGCGTTAATGAGCCGCAATCTGTTTGATACTTACCGTATTCATAGACCAGACTGCAATGAGATGTTTAGCTGGTTTGATTACCGCAGTCGCGGCTTTAACGATGACCCTAAACGCGGTCTTAGAATTGACCATATCTTGTGTACCGAAGATATTAAAGACAACTGTATTGACGCCGGCATTAGTTACGAATTAAGAGCGATGGAGAAACCATCAGATCACGCACCTATTTGGGCCTCTTTCAAATTCTAATAAATAGCCTAAGCAAAAAAACCAACTTCAAAAAGCCTGAATAGACAGCTTTTAACCAACAAATAAGGGACTTTTATGCCAGTAGGAAACATAGCACCACCAGACATTATTCATGCCATTAAAGGCGTTGAAGTAGGCATCACAGCTGCTGGCGTGCGCTATAAAGACCGTGATGATTTGGTTGTGTTTCGTTTGAGCGAGACGGCCACTGTTGCTTGTGTTACCACTACCAATAAGTGCTGCGCAGCCCCTGTGTTAGTCGTTCGTGAGCATTTACAGCAGCTTGCTGGTACGGATAAATCAGCAAGATATTTACTGATTAATACCGGGAATGCAAACGCGGCTACTGGAGATGATGGCTATCGCCGCGCACTGCAAACTTGTGAAGCCTTGGCTAAAAAAGTAGAAGTAGACGTCAATCAGGTAATGCCTTTTTCTACGGGTGTCATTGGTGAGGTGATTAATAGTGAAGCCATTATCAATGGTCTGGATAACTGCTTGGCTAATTTATCTGAGGACAACTGGTTGTCAGCCGCCAATGCGATTAGAACCACAGATACCATTCCTAAGGTTGCCAGTACCAGTGTTGCCGTAGATGACAATACAAATTATAAAGTCACTGGTATCTCAAAAGGGGCGGGCATGATTCGTCCCAATATGGCGACAATGTTAGGCTATGTGGCGACAGATGCGCCTATTGCTCAGCCGCTACTACAAAAGATGCTTTTAGAGTTAACCAATCAGTCTTTCAACCGCATTACCATTGACGGGGATACCTCAACCAACGACTGCTGTGTTTTGGTAGCCACAGGTGATGAGCAGGCAAACTTAATTGACTCTAAGCAGCATCCACACTATGAAGCCTTGTATCAAGCTTTAAAAGAAGTCTTTATCCGCTTAGCCACTTTAATTGTTAGAGATGGGGAAGGGGCAACTAAGTTCATCACAGTTAAAGTTACAGGTGGTCAGACCGTTGAGGACTGCTGTGATGTGGCCTACGCTGTGGCTCACTCTCCTTTGGTTAAGACCGCTTTCTTTGCCAGCGATCCAAACTGGGGTCGTATTGTTGCAGCGGTAGGCTACTCAGGAGCACAAAATCTTGATGCCAACCAAGTGAGCGTAACACTAGATGATGTGGCCATTTGTACTCGAGGCCAGTTAGACCCAAGCTATACCGAGGAACAAGGCCAGGAGGTTATGAGCCGTCCTGAAATTATCATTAATATCGATTTAGGTATGGGCGAGGCAACAGATACGGTTTACACATGTGACCTGTCACATGAGTATGTCAGCATTAATGCCGACTATCGCAGCTAAGCCCTGCATATTTCGTAATTTATATAATGTTTAGTTTTTAAAGGCAGTTTCATCGTTATCGATGACTGCCTTTTTTGCATTAAAGTACTCGGCAAATAAGTCAGCCAAATAACGAGCTAGGATATCTGGGATATCATGCCCCAGACCGGGTATTAGCTTAAAATCAGAGTGTGGAATAGTTTTTGCTAAGCTATGACCATGGGCAGGAGGCAGTAATCGGTCTTTTGAGCCATGCACTATCAATGTAGGTTGTTTAATTTTCTCATCTATAGCTACTAAGGAGCCTGTTGCCAACAGGGCCAATAATTGCCGACTTACGCCTTTGGGGTAAAAGCGACGATTGTAGAGTAGTTTGGTTTTTTTTAATGCTCGCTTTTCATCAAAAAAGTCAGGCGAGGCAATCACTCGCTGTAAGTTTAGGTTGTTTTCAATAACTTCAGTGGCATCTTTAGTTTGTGCAACAGGCTTAGTTAAAGCTCTAAGGGCATCAAGCTTGGGCGGCGGTAAAAAAGGTTTGTTATTGCTGGTGGCCAATAAGCCAAGCTTTTCAATTCTATTTGGATACTCAGCGGCTAAAATTTGAGCAATCATACCGCCCATGGACATCCCAATCACATAACACTTCTCAATTTGTAAGGCATTTAACAGTTGATGCACATCTTCTGTCATATCATAGAGGGTATAAGGGATACTTTCTTCTTCAATACGAATGGGTAAACCAAGCTTAAATCGTGATAATAAAGCCAGCTTTTTAGAGACCGATTTATATTCTTTGGTGAGTTTGTTTTTGTGCTTAAGCTTACTGGACTTGCCTATGTCTCGATTGTCAAAACGAATAACTTGATACCCCGAGCTAATAAGGTGTTGGCAAAATAGATTTGACCATACCAAAGACTGAGCGCCAAGCCCCATAATTAACAAGATAATAGGATCGCCCTCATGACCACCACGCTCTAAATAGAACTTATATTTTGGGGTTCTGATTTTGTAGGCTTGCATAAAATGCGCATACTTTGAGGGTTTGCTTTTAATCTTGTACTGATAATCTGGAGTTGTTTGGGGCATAAAAGAACCTAGTCTTCTTAATTGATTACTCAATGAGAGGCTATCATTACAGAAGACTAGAGTATTTGAATGTCAGTTTGATGACAGTTAGCTGACTTGCAACATGTGCTTTTTCAGCTCAGAGACGATAAAGGGCTGGAAGTATTCAGGTAAGTCGTGTGACATGCCTTTGATAAGCTTAAAGGTTGCATTGGGAATATCTTTGGCGACTGCTTTGCCATGTGAAGGTGGTAATAATCCATCATGGCTGCCATGCATCACCAAGGTCGGTGCTTTGATCTCTTTACTATAAGGCTGTACTGAGCCGGTCATCAAAATGGCTTTGAGCTGTTGCACGGTACCAACGGGATAAAAACAGCGCTGATATCTTAATTTAGCAACCTCAGCCACAGCGTCCTCATCGATATGACCTCGTGAGCCCACAGTTTTGATAAACCATTTGCCATGCTCCACGATATCTTCTTCTTCGTGACTATTGGGACGCTTGATTAAGGTATAAAGCTGCTTTGGGCGAGGCGGTGCTAATAAAGGTTTATTATGAGTGGAGAAGACCAAGGCCAAACGGCCTACCAAATGAGGGTGTTTGGCGGCTAAAATCTGGGCAATAATCCCTCCCATTGAGGCGCCTAGGACGTGGACTTGACGAAACCCTAAAGCTTGAATTAAGCCGGCGGTATCCTCTGCCATATCATCTAGTCGATAAGGGACTGGGAATTTTGAATTATCTAACCCTAGCTGCAGCCTCATCATTGCGGCAATGGTGTTGACCCTAGGTAGGTCTGAGCGTGAAATTTTAGTAGATAAACCAATATCACGATTATCGAAGCGAATGACAAAGAAGCCGGCATCAATTAGGCGTTTAACGAAGCTTTCAGGCCAAAAAATAAGCTGTGAGCCTAAGCCCATAATCAGCAATAAGGGCGGGTTTTTAGGATTGCCACCCACTTCAACACAAAGCTCAATGTCTTCAGAGACCGGAATGATGGCCTGCTGCATCAAATCTGAAATAGGAGACGGATACCAATCATACTTATTGAAGACATTGTTTTGCATTGTAAGTTAAATCCTTTTTGTTGCCTTGAGCCGTAATTACTAAAGTAAACTAAATTTCTAGCATTTCAAAATCTAATTTACCCACCCCACATTCAGGGCAAGTCCAATCATCAGGAATATCTTCCCACTTGGTGCCAGGTGCAATGCCTTCCTCTGGGCAACCTAATTCTTCATCATATACCCAGCCACAAATTATGCATTCCCATTTTTTCATTATACAGCTCTCTATATACCACAAGGTTAAGGTTTAAATTTGGGCATTGATTATAGCAAACAAGCTTGATAACAGGTATTCGATTTTAAGGGTGTATCAGTAAGACTCAAACAAGCTGATATGCTAAAATAAGCGTTTTGTTAAAATAGTAGCTCTGCTTATTTATTTTAGACCCCGACCCTAACTGATGGAAAACTTATGAGTGACAATCCTCAAAGCCTCTCAAACTCACAAGAGACAAGCGCGGTGCCAGTGAACAATGAAACCTTACAAAACCGTAGACAGCATGACTTGTGGAAAGCCATTCGCACGGTTCCCGACTTTCCAAAGCCTGGTATTGATTTTTACGACATCACTCCTTTACTACTAGATCATGTTGATGAAGTTATTGATGGTATGTTGGCGGCTTTACCAGAAGGCTTATTAGAGCAGATCGACTGTTTTGTGGCCGTTGAAGCCCGAGGATTTGTGTTTGCAAGTTTGTTGTCAGGAAGATTAGGCAAAGGCATGGTATTGCTGCGTAAGCCAGGTAAGCTACCACCTCCTGTGGCCAATAAGTCTTATGCTTTAGAGTACGGCAGCGATACCTTAGAGATCCAAGGAGGTATGGCCCCTCGTAAAGTGCTATTGGTCGATGATATCTTGGCCACTGGTGGGACATTAACTACCGCTTATCATTTATGTCAAGAAGCGGGTCACGATGTGGCAGGCGTGTTGGTACTATTAGATTTAGTAGATTTACACAAGCCTTTCCCAGTACCAGTTTATACCGTATTAGAAGGCTAATATTTTGGCAGCTAATAAAAAAACTCTACGCTAGCGTAGAGTTTTTTTTGGTTTAAATACAGTCAGTTTAAAAACTGTCAGCTTAAATACAGCTGCTTTAAGCAAAAATGGCTTATTTGCTTAACTGTTTTAACGCTTTTGCCAACTCATCACGGGCATTGATAAAGCCATCAATACCTTTAGGCAATAAATGCTGAGTGATGCTGTCTTTTTCGTATTCAGCACTAAACTCTGCTTCCGACAAGCTTACTTTAGGCATAGTCTCGCTGGCCATATCTGCTGAAAGCACTTGCTCAACATTAGTGTCTAAAGCTGCTAGCTCATCTAACAGATCTGGTGAAATAGTCAGTAGGTCACATCCTGCTAACGCTAGAATTTGATCCACACTTCTGAAGCTTGCGCCCATGACTTGAGTCTTATAGCCATGCTGCTTGTAATACTGATAAGTGCGTTTAACTGACTGAACGCCCATATCTTCACTTACTGGAATACTCTGACGGTTTTGCTCACGTTTTTGCCAATCAAGGATACGGCCGACGAAAGGTGAGATTAAGGTAACGCCCGCTTCGGCACAAGCCACAGCTTGGTGTTGGCCAAAAATCAGAGTTAGGTTACAGTGAATGCCTTCTTTTTCAAGTTGTTCAGCAGCTTTAATGCCTTGCCAAGTGGCGGCAATTTTAATCAAGATGCGATCTTTGTCTACGCCAGCACGCTCATAAGCTGCCATGAACTCATGAGCTTTAGCGATAGTAGCCTCAGTATCATAAGACAATCTAGCATCGACTTCAGTAGATACACGGCCATCGATTAGCTTTAAAATGTCACAGCCCACTTGTACCGTTAAATCATCGATAACCTTATCAATCATGTCATCGCCGTAGTTAGAAAAACGGTTTAACGTATCAGATAACATGGCCTGCTTATCAGGGTGGGTGAGTGCTTTGGTGATTAGACTGGGGTTGGTTGTGGCATCAACCGGCTTTAAGCGAGCAATAGCACTTAAGTCTCCGGTGTCAGCAACAATAGTAGTCATGGTTTGCAATTGTGATAAGGCACTCATCATCTATTCCTAATTTATTTCTATGGGATTAAAAAATATTAAGGGTATCCTCACAGCTTTATGTGCTAAGTTAATATAGTAAACAAATACAGTAACTTAATATAAAGCTGTGGACCCTCTAGCGTTAATTTTGCCAGAGTATTAAACTAGCTAAATACCATTAAAAAATACACTTACCTATCCACAAATCTGCTGAAAATGGGAGGGAAGTGTATTTACAACTTAAACGACGCTATCTTAACAGGGCGTAAGTTTGTTATAGTTACTTTATTATGACTTGTAACGTATCCAACTATCATAACATGACCCATAGGCTTTTTTATGACTTCGTCAACAAATAACGATAATAACGCTGAGAACAATACAAAAAAGACAGGTGCTGAACAATTTTCAGCCCCTGAAAATGTATTGGTTGAACTACGCCAAAAAATTGACCAAGTGGATGGTGAAATTTTACAGCTCATTAGTAATCGTGCCAAGCTTGCTCAAGATGTGGCAATTTTCAAAAAAGAACACGCAGATGAGGTGGATTCAAACCCTATCTTCTATCGTCCAGAGCGTGAAGCACAAGTATTAAAAAATATCATGAAGCGTAACCAAGCTTCAGACAGTCCTATTAGTGACGAGAAGATGGCGCGATTATTCCGCGAAATCATGTCTGTGTGTCTAGATTTAGAAGCTCCGCAAAAGATTGCCTTCTTAGGCCCTGTCGGAACCTTTACTCATGCTGCGGCACTAAAGCACTTTGGTAAAGCGTCAACTACTGTACCTCTAACTACCATTACTGACGTTTTCCGTGAAGTTGAAGCAGGGTCTGCCATGTATGGTGTGGTACCAGTAGAAAACTCTTCAGAAGGGGTGGTCAACCATACGCTAGATGGCTTCTTAACTTCATCACTAAAAATCATCGGTGAAGTTGAACTGCCCATCCATCACAACTTCTTAGTGGCAGAACACACTAAAGTCGATAGCTTAAGCCGTATTTACTCGCATCAGCAGTCATTGGCTCAGTGTCGCCATTGGTTGGATGTCAACTATCCTAATGTCGAGCGAGTTCAAGTTTCAAGTAATGGTGAAGCGGCGCGCAGGTTAAAAAATGAGTGGCATTCAGCAGCGATTGCAGGTGATGTGGCTGTAGCAGAGTATGATCTACATAAGCTGCATGAGAACATTGAAGACAACCCAGGCAACACCACTCGCTTCTTAATCATTGGCCGTGAAGATATCGCTCCGTCAGGTCAGGATAAAACGTCTATCTTAGTTTCAGCTCATAACAAGGCAGGGGCCTTAATTGAAATCTTGAAGCCGTTGTCTAAGCATGGGGTATCTATGACCAGTATTGAGACCCGCCCTGAGCGCCCTAACAAGTGGTCATACGTCTTCTTCATCGATATGGAAGGTCATATTGAAGATGAAAATGTTCGAGCCGCTATTGAGGAGATTCGTCCTTTAGTGCGCGATGTTAGACTTTTAGGCTCTTACCCTCAAGCCGTTATTTAGATGTAAATTGCTTTTAATCCGCCAGTAGCAGTTACCCATTGGCTATTTGTCTTTAAATTAGGTAATACCATGACTGAAAAAACATTTTTAACCCCAGCTTACGATAGCATCTTAAAACTACAAGCTTATCAAACCGGTAAATCTGTTGAGGATTTAAAGCGGGAATATGAGGTTAATGATGTCCTAAAGCTTGGTAGTAACGAGAACCCATTAGGATCGTCTCCTTATGTGACGTTGGCGATTACTAAGCAGCTGGATCAACTGGCCCGCTATCCTGATAGTAATGCGGTAGATTTAAAGCAAGCTGTGGCAGATTTTAATGATGTGCATAGCAGCCAAGTCACTTTGGGTAATGGCTCTAACGACCTATTAGACATTATTGCCCGCACCTTTGTTAGCCATAAAGATGCCATAGTGTATAGCGAGTACTCTTTTATCGTGTACCCTATGCTGGCCAAAATGATTGGCGCTACAGGTATTGAAGTGCCTGCTAAGCGTTATGGTTATGACTTACAGGCGATGCTTGAGGTCGTACAGCAGAACAATAATGTGCGTATGGTGTTTATTGCTAACCCCAATAACCCAACAGGTACTTTGCTAAGCAAAGAAGACATTCGCGACTTTGTAGAACAAGTGCCTTCACACGTGTTGGTAGTGCTGGATGAGGCGTACATTGAATACTGCCCAGACAGTAACAACCGTGAGTTAATTGACGATTTTGATAATGTCATCTTAGTAAGAACCTTTTCAAAGGCTTATGGGCTGGCAGGTCTACGTGTAGGTTATGCCCTAAGTCACCCTAATGTAGCAGATATGCTAAACCGTATCAGACAGCCGTTTAACGTCAGCTTATTGGGGCAGTCCGCTGCGGTGGCTGCATTAGCCGATCAAGACTTTATTGCCAAAGTTCATAAGATTAATGATGGTCAGATGCGCTGGATTTGTAAGCAGTTTGATGCGCTAGGCCTTGGCTTTGTGAAGTCGTATGCCAACTTTGTCATGGTCAATGTGGGCGACGCTGATACCATCAATCAAGCCTTATTAGAGCAAGGTATTTTAGTGCGTCCGTTGGCAGGATATGGCCTTGATGAGTGGTTACGTATTACGGTAGGAACGCCAGAGGACAATACACGTCTGATAGATACCCTACGTGATACCTTGGAATCTATGTAGAGCTGGCATACTACAGTTTTACTAGAAGCCTTAGCTATTACAATAAAAAGCACAGTCAGGATAAATGTCCTGATAACTCAGATAATAAGAATAGGTTAATAAAAAATGCTGTTTGAACAGGTCTGTATAATAGGTTTGGGCTTAATTGGCGCAAGCTTGGCTCAAGCTATCAGAGACAGACAGCTGGTTGGAAGGTTGGTGGCGGTAGATAGGCATGCTGCCAGTATTGAAACCGCCTTAGCAGACAAGGTCATAGATGCAGGCGGTGACTCATTATTGGATGTGGTGGCAGGCAGTGACTGCATCATTGTCGCGGTCCCAGTTAAAACAGTCGGCGCCATCTTTCAAGACATTGAACAAGCGATGCAGCAAGGCCTAATTGAAGCTGACTGTATTATCAGTGACGTCAGTAGTACCAAGCTCAATGTGGTTGAAGCGGCCAAAGAAGTGTTTCAAGAGCTGCCTTCAGGTTTTGTGCCTGCACACCCCATCGCTGGTGCGGAGCAGTCAGGCTATAATGCTCGCCGTAGTGACTTGTTTGTCAATCACAGTCTAATCATTTGTGAATTAAAGACCACGGACCCTAAAGCCATTGATAAAGTGGCTAAGCTTTGGGAAGGCGTGGGCGCCACAATAATGAAAATGGACGTTGAGCATCACGATGAGGTATTGGCTTATACCAGTCATTTACCCCATTTGCTGGCCTTTAACTTGGTTGAGCAGTTGGCCAGTCATGATGACAATATGGATATTTTTCGCTATGCTGCCGGTGGTTTTCGTGATTTCACCCGAATTGCAGCCAGTGATCCTGTGATGTGGCATGATATTTTTATTGCCAATAAGCCAGCTTTAATCAATGCTTTGGATGAATACAGCAGTTATTTATCAAACTTACGCAGTTTAATCAGTAATGAGGATTCTACTCAATTACTGGGTTTACTGGGCCGGGCCCAATCCGCCAGAAAACACTTTGGTCATATGCTGACCAGCACCCCTTATACTAAAAAACTAACGGACCCTTCTAATACGGACAACTCTATGGCAACCTCAAATCAAGCCTCTAGCGCATACATTATTACTCCAAGTACCACAGTGAATGGCAGCATGACTGTTCCGGGCGATAAATCTATCTCTCACCGCAGCATTATGTTTGGAAGTTTGGCCGAAGGGGTTACCAAGGTCACCGGATTTTTGGAAGGAGAAGATGCACTAGCAACGCTTCAAGCCTTTAGAGATATGGGGGTTACGATTGAGGGTCCAGAAAATGGGCAAGTGACCATTCATGGTGTGGGTATTAATGGCCTAAAACCAAGCAGAACGCCTTTGTACATGGGTAACTCTGGCACTACCATGCGCTTATTATCAGGCATCTTAGCCGCTCAGCCATTTGACAGTGTGTTAACTGGTGATGCCAGCTTATCAAAGCGTCCTATGGAGCGTGTGGCCAAACCATTGCGTGAAATGGGTGCTACGCTGCAAACCACAGGGGAGCGTGGTACTGCTCCGATTAGTATTACTGGCAGCGATAAGCGAGGCAGTAAGCTACAAGGCATTACTTATGATATGCCAGTGGCATCAGCACAAGTTAAATCTTGCTTATTATTGGCAGGCTTATGGGCAGAAGGTAAAACCACAGTGATTCAGCCTGAGATTAGCCGTGACCATACAGAGCGTATGTTAAGTGCCTTTGGCTACAATGTTGAAGTTGAAGACAACAAGATTAGTGTTGTGGGCGGCGGTAAACTAACAGCCTGTGATATTGCAGTGCCAGCCGATATTTCATCAGCTGCCTTCTTTATGGTTGCTGCAGCCATTGCCAAAGACAGTGAGCTTACCATTACCAAAGTGGGCATGAACCCCACACGTACAGGTGTGATCGATATCTTAAAGCTGATGAATGCTGATATCACTATCAGTAATGAGACCTTCGTCGGTGGTGAGCCTGTGGCGGATATTACGATTAAATCGTCACAACTAAAAGGCATTCAAATCCCTGAAGAGCTTGTACCTCTGGCCATTGATGAGTTCCCAGTATTGTTTGTTGCTGCCAGCTGTGCTGAAGGTCAAACCGTATTAACAGGTGCCAAAGAGCTGCGTGTCAAAGAGTCTGATCGTATTGCAGTTATGGCCGATGGTCTGACTCAGTTGGGTGTGGACTGTACTGTAACTGAAGATGGTATTATCATTGAAGGCAAAGGAGGCGATAACTCAGAAGCAGTATTTGGGGGTGCAGAAATTTATTCGCATCATGATCACCGTATTGCCATGAGCTTCTCAGTAGCTAGCTTAAGAGCAAGTGACACCATCAAAATTGAAGGGGTCGAAACGGTCAATACCAGCTTCCCAGGATTTGCTGAGCTGTGTAACAGACTGGGCATGAATATCGCAATTAAATCGGTATAAGCTCACCTTTAAGCTTGTTCAATCAAAATTTGGATAAAAGCTGAGAGGTACTTATCAAAAAGCCATCCTAATAAGGGTGGCTTTGCTGTTTTAAATAAAGATAATACACAGCTGTCCAGTTTCAGACTATATAATAGATAGCTAATAACTATAAAAAACAAATAGACCCACTCACACATCGTAAGCCGTACTCTGGATTGTTTATATGTCTTTATCCACCTCAAACAACAGCACACTGACCAAACCCAAAACCGCAATAGTACAAACCACCAGCAAGGGTATTCTTACGGCTTTGACCGCCTTTACCATCTGGGGAAGTTTTCCTTTTTATTTTAAGCAGTTGGGAGAATACAATGCGGTTGAGATTATTGGACACCGTATTGTCTGGACTTTCGCCTGTCTAACCGTATTTTTAATTGTGACTAAGCGTTGGCAGTGGCTGGGCACTTTAAAGTCTAATCCCCGCTTAATCTGGATTACCTTTTTATCTGGCATTATTATTGCTGTTAACTGGCTTACTTATGTTTGGGCGGTCAATGCCAATCTTATTTTAGAGGCCAGTTTGGGCTACTTTATCAGTCCGCTGATTGGTATCTTATTATCCTTAGTGTTTTTACAAGAAAAACTACGCCCTTTACAGTGGATTGCGGTGGCTTTTGCCTTAGCTTCGGTGTTGATTCAAGTGGTCATGCTCGGCAGTCTGCCTTGGGTGTCTTTGGTCCTAGCTTGCTCTTTTAGCGTATATGGGGTGATGCAAAGACGCACTCCGCTACAAGCCGTAGACGCTATGTTTATAGAGACCGCCTTGTTGGTGCCTATCTGTATCTGGTGGTTTATGAGCTCTGATGTGGCCAGCTCCTCTTTGTCATTTTGGCTAAGTAATAAAATTTGGTTTTTAATGCTAGCCGGCCCGATTACTTTGATACCCTTGCTGCTATTTAATAAATCAACCAAAATGGTGGCCTTTAGTATTTTAAGCTTCATGAACTATTTGACGCCAACTATCATTTTCTTATTGGCAGTCTTTTATTATCATGAGCCTTTTGATAGCCAAAGATTAATGATTTTTAGTCTGATTTGGTTCGGTTTATTTTTATTTAGTATTGATTTGTGGCAAAACAGACCTTCTAAAATGCTAAAAAATAACTCGGTTGAAAACCAGTAAATCTAATAAAGACCCTTATACCAACGAAGCTAAGCACTGATTTAAAAGACGAGAAGACAGTTATGAGTAAAACAATTAAAAATACAGATTTTGTGAAAATTAAAGGATTGAAAGTTGATGCGGTAATAGGGGTATTTGACTGGGAACGAAAAATTAAGCAGCCTCTGCTTATTGATGTGTCTATGGCCACAGATATTACTAAAGCGGGCAAAAGTGATGACATCCAAGACGCCATTAATTACAAAGAGGTGTGCGATGACATCACTGAGCTGTGTCAACAGACCAAAGCCATGTTGATTGAGCGACTGGCTGAACTAATTGCTGAGCATATTTTAAGCAAATATAACACCACTCAAGTGGAGGTTAGTGTCGCAAAACCCACCGCAATTCCGGAAGCTGATGCCGTTGCGGTGCAAATTGTACGCACCTCTACGGCAAGCTAAGTCTGCCTCATAGCTAGTTTGAGCATAAAGGTATTGAATCTCAAAAAAACCGTGAGGGGTTAACTATTAATGTGCAGTCATAAACTATCAGAAGAAGGCGCTATGGATGCGGCTAATATAAATAGCCTAAGCATTTCAAAACAGTTAAATAACTTAAGCAATCTAAACTTAAGTGATTTAAACTCAGATATATCAGATGACATTAAGCAGCAAATCATTGCAGAGGTTCAGCCTTTATTACAAATTTCTGAGATGACCCCTGTGGGTTATATTGTTGAGTTAGGCAGCAATCAAGAAGCAAGCTATCATTTGCAGCAAGCTAGGACGGTACTTGAAGCAAAGGCGAGTAAAGCGTATTGGTCTACAGAGTTTATCAATCCAGATTATACTGCCACGGCTGACAATCCTAAGCCTGACTATACCAACCAGTGCGGTTATCTGGATTTGAGAGTCTCTAAGCAGCCAACCTTAAGTCTAGGGGAGCTGGTAAAAGCCAGCAAGGTGATTGAAAAGCAGATTCAGCAAGATTTTTATGAAGCAGAGAAGATTAATCAGCTTGAGGTTGATGAGTTATTGCAATCTATCGCTGAGCCTAAAAATCGAGTGGTTATTATAGATATTGATATCTTAGCGATTGTGACCGATTCAGGAAAGATAATCGCTGTAGAGGAGCGCTACCCATTCAAACATCATGAATGGGTAGGCTTAACAGAATTGTATAAAAAGCAGTGGTTGTCTTAAGCTCTAATAGTTCTAGTTCAACTCTAAGAAATTTAGCGAATACACTATTAATTGTTAATCATATCAATCTCATCTACTGAGATTTTTTCACAGTCTTTAGGCTTAAAGGTTGGATCTAACTGACAAAGTGCTTTTTGTAACTCGTTAATACGGGCTTCAGACTGCTGAATGTGACTCAGCACCTTGCTAAAGGCTTCAGCGACTGGGTCTTCAGAATCTGGGTTCAGGCCGTAAGCACTAAAGTCGACTCTTTCAGACAAACGCTTACTGCTAGGATCTTGGTCATAGTTTTTAGAGCTGTCTGGACAATCAGGCTTACTGTCTGATGAGCCAGCTGTTTGGACAGGGGTAGACTCTGATTCGATTTCAGATGGGGCGTTAATCATTCTGGCTGCACTTCCTACCATAGTAGCTTCGGCAGGCACTTCTTTTACCACAACCGCATTAGACCCAATTTTGGCATTTTTACCTACAGTGAAGGGGCCTAGTACTTTGGCGCCAGCGCCGACGATAACCCCGTCTTCTAGCGTAGGGTGACGCTTGCCTTGACCCAGTGAAACCCCGCCTAAGGTCACGCCGTGATATAAGGTCACATCATCACCAATCTTGGCCGTTTCGCCAATCACAACGCCCATACCGTGGTCAATAAAAAATCGTCTGCCAATTTGAGCTGCCGGATGAATTTCAATGCCGGTAAGCATGCGAGAACCATAAGAGATAGCTCGGGCTGAGAATTTACAGTCCTTATTCCAAAGGTAATGAGCACCGCGATGCAGCATTAAGGCGTGGATGCCTGGATAGGTCAGTAAAACCTCAGTGCTGTTTCTGGCTGCTGGGTCACGTTCGAATACAGCTGCAATATCCTCTTGTAATGAGGCCTTGGCTTTTTTTAGGGCTTTAATTAGTCTCATATGATTGTCTTATTTTATTATCAGTGGGGTTAAAGATATGGGTCGCTATTAAGTTACAACTTTCGTTTAATCTTAGCAATAATAGAGCTTACAATCTCAAACTCTTTTTGATCCAACTGCACTCTAGACAGTAAACGTGACAGTCGGCTCGGTAGCTCTCTTAGTTTATCAGTTTCTGTGGTTTCTACTAACTCTAAACGCTGCATTAGCTCAATAATTCGCGTTTGAAGTTGGTTTTTTTGCTGTTGGTTTATCGCTGGCGTGTCCCAGCTTTGTCTTTGTTTAATTTCAATTTGAGGGTTGTTATCAGTCGGATCAGCTGTTTCAACTGCTGAGCTTAAGCTTGGGTTAGCCAGACTCCATGGATTTACAGCATTTAAGTCGTGTGTTAAAAAACGGCTATAAAAAAAGCTAGCGATCACTTGTATCGCTGATGCCACATTTAGCACAGGATAATCTGGATTGGCGTCTATTTGAATGTGATAGTCTGCCATGGCCAACTCTTGATTGGTAAGACCTCGGTCTTCACGGCCAAAGAGGACAGCAACCTTGGTCTCATCCATTGGTCTAGATAGAATGATGTCGGCAGCTTCATTAGGTGTAACCACAGGGCGCGGTATATGTCTTTGGCGACTGCTTGCTGCAAATACTAAATGACAATCTGCTAAAGCGTCTTCTAAAGTCTCTACCACCGTACAGCTATCTAATACCGACTTTGCCCCTGCGGCATGAGCCGCACTGTCCTCATCAATCGGATGTTTAGGATTAACTACAACCAAGTCCGTTAGCCCCATGGTTAGCATGGCACGGGCCGCTGAGCCGATATTGGCAGGCAGGGTAGTGTTTACCATGACTATTTTGATATTTTTTAGGCGCTGGTTTAATAAAGCATTAGGCTCTAAAGCTTCGGTATTGGTGGAGCTATGTTTTGCAGAAGAAGGCGCAGTCATTATTTGTCTTATTTAAAGAGTTGGATTTAAAACGTTGAAACTCATCGCAAGTGATCAGTTAGTTTAAAGAAAAGTTGGGTGAAAAGCTATTTGATTACACCCAATCAAGGCCGAATCAGAGGGTATCTGATTAACAAAAATGCCTGCAAAAGCAGGCATCAGTGAGTCGCTATTTACAACAATTAAGAGTAATGGAAATACAAATTATCCTCTGGCACCACAATACCCAACTGCATTAAGTTCTCATCCGTCGGATACAGTCGCCAATCGTCATTTAAGTTGACACTGGCAATAGCAAAGTCGGTATAAACGTTTAAGGCAACCGGGATACAGCCATCATTTTGATTAATAGGCACCGGTGAGATGCCCCCTATACCGCCTTGCTCATTATTGTAATAAGCTTCCATTGCGTTATTATCATCAACCTCCTCCTCAAAAGAAGGAGCAGGAAGGTTTGGTATAATATCGAGCTGAGCAGGTTTTAGTAAAGGCTGTAATGAGTCTAGCAGGCGAGTATCTGCACTGTGAATCTTAATGCTAATCTTTTTCACCCAGCGCTGACGACACTCAAGTAGGGTATAAGCGTTGTCTAAACGGGCAAATAAGCGACCATCACGGTCTCGAATACCGCCTTTAATGACGATGACCTCATCGACTTTGAGTTTGTCTTTAATGCGGTTAAAGCGCTCAGCATAACAGCTGACTTCAAGTCGTGCTGTGCCATCATCTAAGGTAATCACGCAGCGGTTTCCGAAGTTGGCGATATCCATAATCAAGCCAGCAAACAAAGTGCTGCCGTTGTAACCGGTATCAGACAAGTTATCTAAGCGCGCATTGCTGGTATAGACAGCCATTTCTTTACGGTATTGATCTATCGGGTGTCCTGTCAAATACAGCCCTAAAGTGTCTTTTTCAGCTTTTAGGCGATGTTTGTCTCCCCAAATCAGATCAGGACCTGTTGGCAATGGTGGGGCAGTGGTGGCGTTATCCACTTCACTAAATAAATCCATCATGCCCATTTCGTTATTTTGACGTTCTTGCTCAGCCGCTTGTACTGCACTTGGCAGCTGCGCCATTAAAGCACCGCGGATTTGATGGTGCTGATCATCTTCTAAGTCAGGGCGCAGGGTAATGGCAAAGTCATCAAAACAGCCAGATTTGATTAACGCTTCTAAAGTGCGCTTGTTAACCTTCTTGATATCTACACGGCGACAGAAGTCATATAGATCGGTAAATGGACCGCCCATACTTCTGGCATGTACGATTGATTCAACCGCCCCTTCACCGACGCCTTTAATCGCACCAAGGCCATAAATAATATTGGTGGGTTTATCAGCGACGAAGTGCCACTCACTTCGGTTAACAGAAGGGTTGTCGACCGTTAGATTGAAGTTTTCACGGCAATCATTAATAAAGAACACCACGTTGTCAGTGTTGTTCATATCAGAGGTTAATACCGCAGCCATAAATTCTGCTGGATAATAATATTTTAGATAAGCGGTTTGATAGGCAAGTACCCCATAAGCGGCCGAGTGCGATTTGTTAAATCCGTAACCGGCGAACTTTTCCATCAAGTCAAACACACCGCCTGATACTACAGGATCGATACCTTGGGCTGTGGCACCGGTAACGAAGATGTCGCGCTGTTTGGCCATTTCTTCTGGTTTTTTCTTACCCATAGCGCGGCGTAGCATGTCAGCGCCGCCTAAGCTATAACCTGCCATAACCTGCGAGATTTGCATTACCTGTTCTTGGTAAACAATAACCCCGTTAGTGTTTTCTAAAATGGGCTCAAGGTTAGGATGGTCATACACCACCTCTTCACGGCCGTGCTTACGGTCAATGTACATCTCTACCATCCCGGCATCTAGAGGGCCTGGACGGTATAAAGCACACATGGCGATCACGTCTTCGATGTTGGTTGGCTGCAGCTTCGACAGGTACTTTTTCATACCCGAACTCTCTAGCTGGAATACCGCTGTGGTCTTAGCTTCTTGCAGCAGTTTATAAGCGTTTTTGTCATCAAGTGGCAAGTCTTCTAGCTCAAGCGCCGGTTTTTGTTCGCGGGCACGTCGCTCGTTGATGTTCTTAACGGCCGCATTAATGACCGTTAAGTTACGCAGGCCCAAGAAGTCAAACTTAACTAGACCCACAGATTCCACGTCATCTTTATCAAACTGGCTAACGCGGTGACCTTCTTCATCACAATAGATGGCGCTAAAGTCAGTAATTTTATTGGGCGCAATCAAGACACCCCCAGCGTGCTTACCAACGTTACGGGTAATGCCTTCTAGCTTTAAGGCCATCTCCCAAATCTCATTGGCATCTTCATAATCCATATTGTCTGGATTAGACAGTAGCTCTTTTAGTTGCGGCTCTTCTAATAGCGCATCTTTTAAAGAAATACCGGGAGTTTTTGGGATAAGTTTAGAGATTTTATCGGCCAGGCCGTAAGATTTACTTTGTACTCGTGCCACGTCACGCACCACAGCTTTCGCCGCCATGGTACCAAAGGTGATAATCTGTGATACCGCTTCACGGCCATACTGACTGGCCACATACTCAATCACTCGGTCTCGGCCTTCAATACAAAAGTCGATATCGAAGTCGGGCATGGACACACGCTCAGGGTTTAAGAAGCGCTCGAACAGTAAGTCGTAATGTAGCGGATCAAGGTCAGTAATGTTTAGCGCATAAGCCACCAAGGATCCAGCACCTGAACCACGGCCAGGGCCTACTGGTACGCCATTGGCTTTGGCCCAGCGGATGAAGTCCATAACGATTAAGAAGTAACCAGGGAAACCCATCGATAAGATAATGTTAAGCTCATGCTCTAGACGCTCATCATAAGGCTTACGCACCTCAGGCCAAGTGTCATCACGCTCATCAACCGGATATAGCTTATCCAAACGAGCCTCTAGGCCGCGCTGAGATTCACTACGGAAGAAGGTCTCGATGGTCTCACCCTCTGGCACTGGGAACTCAGGCAGTACGTTGATGCCTAGGGTTAAAGTCACGTTACAGCGCTGAGCTAGAATAACGGTATTTTCGACTACTTGAGGGATATCTGAGAACAGCTCCACCATCTGAGCTTGAGTTTTTAGATATTGCTCGCTTGAGTAATCGTGGGGGCGGTTGGGGTCTGCTAAAACGTGAGAGGAGGCAATACACACTCGCGCTTCATGAGCGTCAAAGTCATCTTCTACTAAGAATCGCACGTCATTATGCGCCACGATAGCGATACCATGACGTTGACCGGCCAAAATTGCTTGTTCAATAAAGGTGTCTTCCCCGACGCGTCTGGTGCGTTTGATGGCAAAGTACAGACGGTCTTCAAACACAGCTTGGTACTCTGTTAGCAGCTGATGGCCTCGTTCAGGATTTGAGCCCATTAACGCATGACCCACATCTGATTTTTCGGTAAATAAGACAATCACCCCTTCGCTATTGGCCAATAAATGCTCTTTATTGACAATAGGCACCCCTCTGTTTTCAGGGTTCATGCGTCCTTCTGTAAATCCTAGCGATACAATGCGAGTGATGCTTTGATAGCCCTCATTATTCATCGCCAGTAAGGTAAGCCGAGTAGACTCATCTTCTAAAATAATTTCTGCCCCAATAATAGGCTTAATCCCTGCATCTAGGCAGGCACGATAAAACTTTACAGTGGCATATAGGTTAGATAAGTCTGTTAAGGCCAATGCCATCTGACCATCAGCAGCGGCTGCCTTCACTAAAGGTTTGATGCGAATAATAGAGTCGGTAATTGAAAACTCGCTGTGGATGCCTAAATGTACAAATGCCATAAACGACCTGATTTTAATAAACGGATTAGAACAAGCAAGATTGTGGGCGAGACAACTGCGTCTGAACGTATAGTATTTTTAAAGTTAACTTTAGAGAAAAGCTATATATTTTCAATAGCTTAATGAAAGATTTACTGCTTTGGTTATTGTGATTTTAACAAAAAAATATAAGGTTTGAGTTGAGGCTAACTATAGCATTTTTACGCTCATTTATGTACTTCAAGTTGCAAAATCAAAGTTGTAACTTCGTGTTGTTGTTTTAGATAGCTGTGTAACTAATATTTCATAATTAACTTTTATTTAATGTGCTTTAATGACAATTAATCGGTAACTCAATCAAGGAAAGAGAATGCAGAATACCAAAGCAACCACAGTTGTTAGCACGCAAACAAAAAAAATAGAGTCAGTTCAAGTGTCTATTATTAATGCTGCAGATAGTATTAATGAGGGAGAGGCTTCAAATTTTAGCCTTGAGTTACGAAATAATAGCGATGAACTGGTAGTGGCGTGTGAAGATGTGGCAGTAAATGTGGTTTGCACCGGCACAGCAGAGAATGGAGATGAGTATATCGGCAGTGCAGTTGTCATCATTGCTTGTGGGTCAAGTAAGACAGAGTTTGATGCCTTTGCCGAAAAATATCTTCAAGCAAAAGACATAGGTAATATTGGTATTGCCTTAAAAGATATTAAAGAAAGTGGCTTTGAAAACATAAGCATTAATAATAGCCGTAACTTTGCAGAAGTAGATATTATAGATAATCTTCAAGCTTGTTTGAGTGTGGCAGAGGTAACGGTTGATGGAGTGGCAGGTGTTGCAGAGTTTACGATTGTATTATCTGGAGCGGCTTTAACCCAAGAGGCCTCAGTAGATTATATTATCGGGGATATTACAGCAAAAGAAGCTAAAGATTACCAGATAGATTCGGGAACTTTGATTTTCGGTCCTGGCATAACCACTCATACCGTGACCATTCCTATCACAGGAGAGGAATATCATCAAAATAATGGTGTCTTTAATGTGGTATTGGCCAATCCGGTTCATGCCAAGATTATAGAAGGGTCGGGTTTATCTAGCCTTACCGATGAGTACTATCAAAACTCAACCTCAGCTTTCGTTTTTATAGTCGATAGCCATACGGGCCGATTTGGCATACAGCTTCGCGATGCAAAAGGGAAGTTTAATACTGCTAAAACGGATGTCGTGACAGATATTCACTTTAGTGGCACCACGATGAATAGTACGGATTTCGTTGGGGTTGCCAAAATGGTATTACCTGCAAATAGTTGCAGCATGGACTTTGATATTGAGGCTTTAGACGAGTGTATTGGTGAAGCATCAGATAGCATCACAGTTAAGCTGAATCATGTCACTGGTGGTGGATTTAAAGCGATCTCAATTGATCACACAAAATCAGGAATACAGAAAAGTGTGTTGGCTGCCTATTAAACTTTATCAAAAAGTGCTGTAGTTTCGTATAATAGGACTTTTCACTAAAGGTTATTAAGGAAATATTATGCACATCTCTGCCAACTTTGATGCCGGTAATATCGAAGTTATAAGCTTAGAAGACAAACAAGACGTTCAGTTGAAGATTCGTCCCGATTTTGGTGATGAGTTTTTTCAGTGGTTTAACTTTCGCTTGACCGGTGAAGTGGGTGAGCAGTATGTGCTAAATATCGTCAATGCTGGCGAGGCATCTTACGTAGAGGGCTGGAATGACTACCAAGCGGTCGCTTCTTATGACCGCGATTATTGGTTCCGACTACCTACCACTTATAAAGACGGTAAGCTAAGTATAGAAGTTGAGCTTGAATGCGAAACCATTCAAATTGCCTACTTTGCGCCATATAGCTATGAGCGTCACCAGGACTTATTAGCGGCGGTCCAAGTGCATCCACTAGTGACCTTAGAGCACTTGGGTGAAACATTAGACAAGCGTGACTTGACCTTAGTTAAAGTGGGCGATGGTGATGACAGCAAGCCTAATATTTGGATTACAGCTCGCCAGCACCCAGGCGAAACAATGGCTGAGTGGTTAATTGAAGGATTATTATATAGCCTGCTAGATGGCGATAACCCAACTGGCAAGCGTTTGCTTGAAAAAGCGAACCTATATATCGTGCCTAATATGAACCCTGATGGTAGTGCCCGCGGACACTTGCGTACTAACGCTGTGGGGACTAACTTAAACCGTGAATGGGAAAGCCCAAGCTTAGAGAAAAGTCCTGAAGTGTTCCATGTTATGAAAAAAATGGACGAAACCGGCGTAGATCTATTCTATGACGTGCACGGTGATGAGGCGCTGCCTTATGTGTTCTTAGCGGGCTCGCAAGGTACGCCAAGCTATAGCGATCGTCTGGCTGATTTACGTGAGAAGTTTTCAGATGCGCTACTTTTGGCCAGTGCTGATTTCCAAACAGAATTTGGCTATGAGATTGATGCACCAGGTCAAGCTAACATGACAGTGGCAACCAATGCTGTTGCTGAGCGTTATGACTGTCTAGCTAATACGCTTGAGATGCCATTTAAAGATAACGTTAACTTACCCAATAAAGACACAGGTTGGTCGCCTGAGCGCTCTATTAAGTTTGGTGAGGCCTCACTTGTGGCTATGCTTGCTGTTGTGGATGAGCTTCGTTAGTTTTTTATTCTAAGTCAATCATAAAATATTAAAGCCTTCTAAGCTTAGCTTGGAGGGCTTTTTTAATATGACCTTGATTATTCACTAAAGCACAGCCAAATCTTCATCCTTAGGATCACAAATAAACATATAACCTGGCGCATGGGTAATCATAAGCTCAGGCTTCGATGTAATAGCGATATTCTGCGGGGTGACACCACATGCCCAAAACACAGGCACTTCATCTTTCTCAATACGAGAAGCGTCACCAAAGTCAGGCTTATTAATATCAGTTATCCCAATTAAGCTTGGATCGCCAATATGAACAGGCGCACCGTGAACTTGTGGGAATCTTGAGGTGGCTTGCACTGCGCGAGTGACTTGATGATAGGGAATGGGGCGCATACTGACTACCATTTTGCCACTAAAGGCGCCGGCGGGTACGGTGTCTATATTGGTGATGTACATTGGAACGTTATGATTGTCCTCAATATGACGAATTGGGATAGAAGCGTTCATTAAAGCAGACTCGAACGAGAAGCTACAGCCTAATAAGAAGCCAACCAAATCATCCTGCCAATAATCTTCTAAATTTGATACCTCATCAACTAATTTCCCGTATTTATAAATACGATATCTGGCTAAGTCGTAGCGCAGATCAGCACCTGGTGCCATAAACTTGGGTTCTGGGTTGCCGATATCTGTTACATCTAAGATAGGACAAGGCTTGGGGTTACGCTGAGCAAATAGTAGGAAGTCATAAGCAAGAGATTTGGAAACGATGACCAGATTGGCTTGAACATGACCTTTGCACATGCCTGATGTGGGCTGGTCGAGGTTGCCTGCTCTAATGAGTGCACGTGCTTCATTTGGTGAAAGGTCTGCAAGGTTTAACATGGCTAATTTCCCAATTGTTGATGATACGTATGGTATATAAGTTGCAGCCTAAGATTTATTTGTAAAACTAGGGCTTAATATTAATTACTTTCAATATAGCTTGAAAGCAGCCTTTTGGCTATATCAAAAAACTCTGCTAATTAGTCATGGCTTATCCTTGAAATATAACTCAATTTTAATCTAATAAATAACTAAACTCCCCTAAAGATACCAAATAAAAGCTATGAGTTTTTCAGCGTCGACTTGTGTCATAAAAAAAGAGTCATAATAAAAAATATTTAAGTAGGTTTTAAAAGTAAATAGATATATATTACAGATATCTTACAATGGATCATCGCTAGTTTTTAGCTTCGAGAAAAATATTAACCGATAGTTATTACGATCAATAACCTTTAAGAGAACATGATGGACTGGGAAACATGGATAGCAGCAAACAAAGATAATCTGAAGCATATTGCCGGATTTGAAGAGCAGTTTGTGAGGACTGTACTCACTAGAATTGAAGACATAGAGCCTGAGGATGTTAAAACTCAGTATCACTTTAGAGATGCTCATGGGGGCAATCGGTATATCGACTTCATGATTATTAATGAATCTAAAGGCTTTTTACTACCTATAGAGTTAGATGGACTTTGGAAAGCACTTAGTTATCATGAGTTTAATGATATGTTAAGTCGACAAAATGCGTTGCTTAGAGAGTATGGAGTTCTACTTAGATATACCAATAAAACAATGCTCAATCATCCCAATCAAATTATAAATGAAATTAAGTACACTTTAGATTTGCAAAGTAAAAACCAGTTAACTAAACAGATTGTAGATAAACAGACCGCTAAAAGGATTGAAGACTATCAAAAGGAACTGGAGCTAATTAAGCAACAGCAAGCGGAGCAAGCTAACAACAGTAAACATGACACCCAAGAAGCCTTAACTAAAGAAGATTTAGCAGCTTTACAAGCGGCGATTTCAGCTCTTCAAGATAAAGTTGATAAGGTGGGTGAAAGTAATGCCTCTAAATTAGAGAATCAACCTTCAGTATCGCTAACCCTACCATATTCATCCAGCCAAACCCCAGCACTTATCTCAACCTCAAACGTAGATACAGATACAAGAGTTAAGAGTACAGATGGTGTGCAAGAGACCACTACAAAAAAATCAGGTCTAAAATTACAGCATATGATTGCGATAGGAGTAACCAGTCTAATAGTGACTGCTATTGGTGCAAATGCTTATTTTGGTCAGGTTAACAAAGATGAGTTTTTAGCTTCTAATCAAATGGAATCATCTAGTGAGTCTGTGGATATATATGACGAAGAGTCTGCTTCTTATGATGATATTAATGTGGACACCAATGAAAAAAAGGGCGTAGTTGAGGTTGAAGGCACTCTGTTATCAATCCCTGCGACATCAGAGGCGGAAGTTGCACCTGTTCAAGTAATGGAAGAGCCTGAACAAGTAATTGAAAAGTCTGAAGTAAAGGCTATAACTGAGCCAACAGCTAGCTACCAACAACCAACAAACATAAATTATGAGGAGGCTATTTCGGACAGTATTCCTGCGTCTGAAGCTAGAAATAATATTGGCGCTTATAAAGTAGTGTGCGGAAACATTGCTCAGGTTAAAAGCTTTAGCAAGGGTACTTATCTTAACTTTGGAGCTTCTTATCCAAAACAAGAGGCAACCATTGTGGTGTGGGATTCGGATAAGGGTAACTTCGGTGATCTTGACCAATATGAAGGGGAAAGTATGTGTGTTGAGGGTTCAATAGATACTTACAAAGGCATACCTCAAATAAAGCTAGCTTCTGCTAATAAAATAAAATAATAAGGAAAGTTTATGGGATGGGCAGGGCTAATCTTTTTTATCTTAGTAATAGGTATTATTTATGAGATAGGCGACAAAGGGGAGAAGATTAAGAAAGACAAGGATACTAAGGAACAAAAAGAGATAGAACGAAAGCGTATTGACGATCAAATAGAAAATGAACGATTATGTATCATTAATGAGAACATTAAACTAACCAATCAAACTAAAATAGATAATGTACTTGAGGGAAGTCTATCGAATAAGCAAGTATTATTTAGTTTAGCGAGTATCTCTTTAGGAGTCATATTGATTGTGTTTTTATTCAAATTTATTTATATGACTTAAAGGATGAAATTTATGCACAAAATAGTAGTAACACTCGCTATTTCGATATTTAGCCTATGCTCAATAGCATCAAATGCTAATGAGCCTAAGATTGAAGCATTTAAAGCACCATTTCATGTTGGGAAAACAGTTATGGCGTGTGGAAATTTGGCACAGGTTAAGCATCTTTCTAATAGACACTATCTTAACTTAGATAAAAAATATCCTAACCAAGCTTTAACTGTCTTAGTGTGGGATAGCGATTACAGATGGTTCGAAGAGCGCTTTGGAAGCATAGAGGGGTTTGTAGGAAGAAGGTTCTGTGCTAGAGGAAAGATTGAAGAGTATAAAAATAATATGCAAATGCAGGTAACTAATCCGCAGTTTCTTCGTCTTATGAATCAGTAGTAAGACATAGTGTTTTTATTAGGATTTAAAGCTTATTATTTTCTTTTTTAAAGAGCTTTTATCTATAGTTATGGAATATAATCACAGCTTATATATTTTATTTAGTATCCATTAAAAGGAGTTTTTATGAAAAAATTATTATTTATCATAGTTTCAGCGACATTAGCGACTACTGCTGTGGCGCATAGTGGTGGAACAGATGCAGCTGGTTGTCATACCAATAGCAAAACTGGTGTTTATCACTGTCACTAAGCAATTGATTGCATTTAAATAAAAAGGGCCGTAAAGATACTTAATATTTTTACGGCCCTTTTTTGTTTGTTGAGATAAGAGATAGATTATTAGACAGTGATGCTGAAATACAGCAAGTGGTGCGCTCACAGGGAACAAAACTAAAATATAAAAGCCTTTATCTTAAAGGCATACAGTAATTTTTATTATTATATGTACAACAGTATGTACAACATACAATAAGTGTTACTTTTATTTCTTAGCTCAAGATAAAATTATTCCAAAATAATTTCGTTATTAATTCTAAGTTAGATGGTTTTATCTTTAATATGATTGATAGTCTACAAGCTGCTACTGAGTTTTATCAACTACAATTTTAGACTGTCTTAGCTTTTTCTCATACCAAGTTTCTATACAAGGATTTTTTAGGATACATCAATCCTTTACAGCCAGAGTATATACACCTAATACTGCAGTTCTTCACCCATAGTTTGCTAACTTATCATCGCTGTAAATATTTAGCTAAAAATTAGAATATATGGAGGTTGTCACTTTGTCACGGCTAAATAAGGGAGGGTAGTTCATTTACTTAGTGAACACTAATATGAAAGAACATAACTTTAGAAACTAGTATAAGTTGAACGCTTAAGTTATTATTTAAAAAAAGATTACTTGTAATAGATAGATATTAATAAGCGGGATGATAAATATAGTTTAATGTTCTAAGAGAAGTTGTCTAATAGCTAATTTAGGAACTAGCATAGCTTTAAACAAAGCTATGAATTCGAAGTTTTTTTATAATAGTGATTTATTTGATTATATGAAAAGTTAAACTCCTTACTGTCCCCATTTCATGGCAGAGTAATAGGGTCAGGGGTTTAAACGTGACAGCGTGACAAGTCAAGTACCATAAAGCGTGTAGCCCTACAAACAAGCGACGTTGCGTCAGAGTGCATGCAGAGCCACATAGAATAAATAATTTGTATGAAACTTTACCAGTGAAGATCCGATATTTTCATTAAGAAAAACCTAAGATCTACGTCAAATAACGTAAGAAAGCATCCTCGAAGTCTTGTATGTCATAGCCTTTACCACGGACTTCTTTACCATGAAAATTAAGTGCCCGTAAGTCTTTAGATGATATGCCGAACCCTTTTAGCTTTTGAGCTATCTGGCGCATAGAGATAGGTTTACCATTGTTGTAAGTCGACCAATTCATCTCTGGATCTCGACATAACTCAGTTAATAAATCTCTGCTAAGCAGTCGATTCGTTTGAGTTAAATTAAAGACGGTTTGGATGTCGGTAAGTAGTTGCTCGTTAGAACTTGGTTCATTATTGTTATCACCCGATATTTCCATGCATGCTTGGTAGGTTTTTTCTAACCACTGATCACTCACTAGCATAGCTATTTTAAATAGTATCTGCCAGTTATCATGCGCGCGATCATTAATGTTAATTGGTAAAATGGGACTTGCAGTTTTTACTGCAGACATATTATCATTTGACCAACGAGCTAGTTTAGACTGTATAAGCTTAGTAGTACTTAAATGTAGGTCACGAACTCGCTTTTTTGTCTCATTTTTCTTCTTGCGGCGTAGAGTGAGAGGTATAGCTCTATCGATTAAAGTATCAGGGATTCGACCTATTCCTGAAATCGCTTTAGGGGCGTATACGTTGAATCGTACAGGTTCGTTGTCATCACCGACGCAACGTATAATATAGGGGTTATCCCTACTGTGACCAGCATTTAATACTCCTCGAATCCCTTCATTATCATTAATAAATGTGTCGATTTCATCAATAAACAATGAAGGTTTATACTGTTCAATTGATCGAAACAATGCGGAACCTGTAATGTTTGACGTCGACAGAGAACGCTTACTCATACGACTCATTAATGTTAAAAGTGTACTTTTTCCACAACGTTTTTCAGGTGCATTTATCCAGGCTATTGGTAAAATGTAGCTCGCTGGTATACACCAAGTCATGATTATCCAAAGCGTCGTTGCGACTTTAACTGCATCAGTACAAGCGATATGCTCATCTAAAATTAGAAATATTTCGTCAGCGATATCATTCACATTATCTATGGATTTTACATAAAGCTCTACATCAGTTACTAAACTATCAAAATTTTGAGAATCAGATTGTTTTTTAGCTTTTTTAACTAATTTATCCAAAGCTTTAACTGACATGTTATTTAAAAACTTGGCAGTTGCAACTCTTTGTAGTTCGTAGTCTAGTTCTGATAGTGTAGCTAGACGATCAATCGTAGCTTGAGCCAAATCGGAGCTAACTTTTAGTGTAGGCTGTGGTAAACTATCATTTGATGGCTTGTCGATGTCATCTGAAAGTGTTTTCTCAAGCTGAGCATCTAGCAGGATGCTTGGCTTTTTTATTGGATCAGCTAACTGCTTATTAGTGGGTTTGATATCGAGAGACTTTTTGGTTTTACTCATGACTATGCTCCTCATCATTAGATGAGTTGTCATGGCTATCAAGCCATCTGTTAATATTAGGACTTACGCAAAACCAGAGATATATTGCCAACCTAAAGCATAGCGTAGTACCATAATAGTCATGAAGAAGCCTAAAATAACCCGACTAGATTATTG
>NZ_FUGD01000084.1 GCF_900162815.1 Psychrobacter pasteurii
CTTAACCCTGCTGAACAGGTATGGCAGTACCTTAAACAGCATTGGTTATCTAATCGCTGTTTTGAGAGTTATGATGCGATTGTCGATGCGGCATGTGACGCTTGGAATGCATTGTGTAATGAGACTAACTTAATTAGGTCTATCACTCAGCGGGAGTGGTGCGACTTGAGTGTTATTTTTTAGAATTGGTATAATAACACCCAAGATAGCTCAGCGGCGAGCTCAGTCTCAAAACCGAAGTCAAAGCTACTTTCTTGGGGGTGGTCAGCCCTTAAGTATTTAATCCTTTTTGCGGTTATCTACACTGCGATTAACTGGTGGCGACAGCCGGTCATGCCTGCAGACCCTCAGCTGCAGCTAACAGATTATCAAGGGCAAATGGTTGATATCGAGGCATTGAGCCATGAGTCTCCCGTGTTGGTTTATTTTTGGGGAACTTGGTGCCCTATCTGTAGCACCACCTCTCCAAAAGTAAACTCCTTGGCGGAGTCAGGAAGCTATCCTGTGGTAAGTATTGCTGTTCAATCGGGTAGCAACCAAGATATTGAGCAGTTCATGACCGAACACAGCTATTCATTTACCACCATTAATGATGAGGCTGGCAAGATATTTAGTGACTGGGAAGGCCAAGTTACCCCCTCTTATGTGGTCCTTAAAGACGGTGAGATGAAACAAGGTCTGACCGGAATTCAGCCCGAATGGTCTCTTAGATTGAGGCTGTGGTTGTCTTCACTATTCTAAAAGCTACTTACTCTTTATTTTTATAGTCCTTATGACAGCTATTATTTATAGTAGCTGTCATTATATCGTGCCTTAAATTCGTCTATAATACCTGCCATTACAGTGTCGCTATCAGCGTTGACTTTGAATTGTTGTGGACGTCACTTATACCGTAACGCAATGCCCAAATTAAGGACTACTTATGGACCCTCGCCTTGGCGATAATGTCGCCCCCTCCTCAGAAACCCCTGCCCCTTTATATGAGTATGACCCTGACTTTAGTAATGGAAAATGGTTTCCAAACTGGAAGCCTTTTCAAGGCGATTTAGACCAGCACTCTGTTGCCATTAATGAGTATTTACCGGCTGGCAAAAGTGTCATGTTGGGTGTGCAGCATACCTTTGCTATGTTTGGTGCAACCGTACTAGCCCCTTTATTAATGGGCTTTGATGTTAACCTTGCTATCTTAATATCAGGTATCTGTACCATCTTATTCTTCTTGATGACCGGCGGACGTATGCCCAGCTATTTGGGGTCTAGTTTTGCTTTTATTGGCCCGGTTATCGCAGCCACAGCTTATGCAGGCAGTGGTCCCAATACCAATCTAAATGTGGCACTGGGCGCCATTATGGTGTGTGGTCTCATCTATGCACTGGTGGGTCTACTGGTAATGAAGATCGGTACGGATTGGATTGAGAAACTAATGCCTCCAATCGTTACCGGTGCTATTGTAATGATCATTGGTCTAAACCTTGCGCCTGTTACGGTACAAGGGGTTTCAGCCAATCAGTTCGATGCTTGGATGGCCACATTGACCGTGGTATTAATTAGTAGCGTGGCCATCTTTACCCGTGGCATGCTACGCCGTCTGCTGCTATTGGTGGGTTTGATTCTGTCTTATGTGATCTACTATCTTGTGACCAATGTTATGGGCTTTGGAACACCTATTGATTTTAGCAGTGTGCAAGAAGCAGCTTGGTTTGGCCTGCCTACCACGCATAAGCCTGAGTTTAGCTTAGATGCCATTATCCTTATTGCCCCTATCGCTTTTATTCTCATTGCTGAAAACTTAGGCCACTTTAAAGCCGTAGAAGGCATGACTAAGTCCCATGTTACCCCTTATATTGGTCGCGGTTTCTTTGCAGATGGCTTGGCCACAACCTTCTCTGCAGGCTTTGGTGGTACAGGTGTGACCACTTATGCAGAGAACATTGGGGTTATGGCAGTGACCAAGGTCTACAGTACCACCATCTTCGTTATGGCCGGTATTGTGGCAATATTCTTAGGTTTATCTCCTAAGTTTGGTGCGATTATTCAAAGTATTCCCCCTGCACTGCTAGGTGGCGCTTCGATTGTGGTATTTGGCCTAATTGCTGTGGCTGGTGTAAAAATCTGGATTGATAATAAAATCGACTTTAGCAAAAACAGCAATCTTATCATCGCAGCTGTGACCGTTATTATGGGTGCGGGTAACTTCAGCCTACATCTTGGTGGCTTTGATTTGGGCGGTATTGGTACCGCAACCTTAGCTGCCATCGTCCTAAACGCTTTATTCAACCGTGAGATTGCCAACAAGCGTACAGCTTAGACTTTTTAGCGAAACCAGTTATAGCGTCTAAAAGCACAAAAGCCCACAGTTTATAACTGTGGGCTTTTTTTATAGAGCCATACCCTATTACAAGACCTTATCTACGGCGATAAAACCGTGAAAAAAACCGATAACGTCGCAATTTGGCAGTTTGAGTGAGTGGCTTGGGTTTCAATGAGCCTAGATAAATAGCCAACATCGTCAACGCAGCACCCGTCCACTGTAAGATATTAATAGACTTCTCTAGCCAGAAGTAGTCGATAAACAAAGCCGCTACAGGCTCACTTAATAGCAGCAAGCCTGTTAATGCCAGCGATAGCTTGGGTATCGAATAAGCAATCAACCCCCAGGCCAGACACTGCATCACCGTACCATAGACGATAATCCAGCCCAGATCAGACCAGGAGGTTGGCATTATTTGGCCTTTATCAAACAAAAACATTGGAATCAGCATAGCCAGACCGCCACCAATACTAATTCTTTGCATGAGTAAAAATATTGGGGTTGGCGAAGCTTGATGGGTCAAGCGAATGAAAGTCATCGAGGCCGCCAACATACTGGCAGAGACAATACCGGTTACAAAGCCATAAGCGGC
The DNA here is from genome assembly GCF_900162815.1 of Psychrobacter pasteurii. Lineage (GTDB taxonomy): Bacteria > Pseudomonadota > Gammaproteobacteria > Pseudomonadales > Moraxellaceae > Psychrobacter > Psychrobacter pasteurii. The sequence continues at coordinate 2,904 of NZ_FUGD01000084.1, forward strand.
GTGATTGTTGTTCGCAAATTCAGGGCTGGCAATAAATACCACACCAGTAAGAGCAATGACCAAACTTATTAACTGTAATATGGTCTGGCGCTCTTTGAATATCAAAAAACCCAAAGCTGCTAAGAAGAATATCTGTAAGCTGTTAAGTAGAGTGGATATCCCAGGACCAACCGCATAAATACTTTCATGCCATAGTGCTAAGTCAAACCCCAAGAAGGCGCCAGATAACAAGCCAAAAATCAGTGCTTTATTATTGTTTATGCTACTGCTTGTTGTATCGCCATCCTTAGCGCTGGGCATTTTTTGGCGAAACACTGCAGCCAAGATGGTAAAGACTATGCCCGATATTGCCAGTCGCCAAAAGGCCATGGCATATCCCCCAACTTCGACATGGGCAACAATAAGGCTGCCTAACCCGAATATAATGCACCCAATAATCAGCCCGATCGCGGGAAGCTGAGAGTTGTCCTTTTGCTGTATCATAAATCGACCTAATACTATCCCTTAGAAAATAACGCTAAATCAGCTTGAATAGTGATAAGTATAACCTTACCTTAGAGATAGAAGACACTATATTCAAAAATATTATTTAGGAACCACTATGAAATACTTACTACAAGTCGATTTTCCATACTCAGGCCCCTTTGGTGATGAGTTTTTTACCGCTATGAAAGAATTGGCTGAGGATATTGCCACCGAGCCCGGCCTGATTTCAAAAATTTGGACCGAAAATGAAGAAAATAAAGAAGCAGGCGGCATCTATGTATTCGATAATCTAGACGATGCTCATCGCTACCTAGACAAGCACACTCAAAGGCTACAGTCTTTTGGATTTACCGATATTAAATCCAAAGTATTTAAGATTAACGAAGAGTTAAGCGCCATTTGTCACGCCAATTTCTAGTAGCTGCCTAGTATTTAATCTTAAATAGATGATACGTCCTTGATTTTCAGGTATTGTTTTAATTGGAAAACTTCTATAAAGTTTTTAACAGGGTAATAACCCACCCTCCTGTGAAAAATACAGAATAGAGTGAGTTAAATAAGAAACAACATCACAAAAAACTCAGCACATGACAAAACAAGCTGTGAATTTAAGGACAACAAATGCCATCGAATAATAATGTTTTACGCTCTCGCGTCAGATTACTAGGGTCGTTTTTAGGAGAGGCCATTGCTCGTCAATCAGGGGCAGACACTGTTGAAACCATTGAGGTATTACGCAAAGGATTTATCCAAGAACGTCGCTCCCCTGACCCAAAAAACAAGCAAAAACTAATCGACCTGATTGCCTCCTTAGACAATAAAACCCTACAAAATGTTATTCGCGGTTTTTCAATTTATTTCTTCTTAGCCAACCTCACGGAAGAAAACTTCTTACAACAAGAGCGACGTGTTTTAAAAGAGAACTCTTACCAATACTGGGAAGGGTCGTTTCGCCACACTCTATTAGAATGTAAAGAGCGTAATATTGAAGCGCAGCAAATCAAAGAGCTGATCGACCAGCTAAAGTTCATACCCGTATTTACGGCGCATCCGACAGAGGCCCGTCGCCGTACTACGATGAATATTTTGCAGACCCTGTATGCTCATAGCAATGCCCTAGATGAGCTTCCTGAAGGCAGTATGGCTTATGAGGAAGCGAAACAAAAAACAGCTGAAGCCATTGATTTACTTTGGTCATCAGATGAAGTCCGTACCCGTAAGCCTTTGGTATTTGATGAAATCAATAACGGTCTGCATTACTTTAATGCCAGTTTATTTACCGCCATTCCTCAAGTCTATCGCAATACAAAAAATGCCATTGTAGACATCTACCCTGAGCTTTCTGATTACCCTCTACCTGCCTTCTTGCGCTTTGGCTCTTGGATTGGGGGTGATAGAGATGGCAACCCTTTTGTTACTCATGAGACCACGGAAATGGCAGTCTTGATGCATGCCAATACTGTCTTGCGTCATTATCGAGTTGTCCTAAAAAAACTACGCCGTGAACTGATTCACAGTGACACCATCGTGGACATCTCTGCTGAAATCTATCAACGTATTGAAGACTACAGTGATCTGGATCAAAAGGTGTTCTACTATAATCCAGAAGATTATAACCATGAGCCATATCGTAGACTGTTATCGCTTATCCTCGAAAAAGTCGCTGCGACCAATCAATATATTCAAAGCCGAGGTGAAGATTTAGAGGCAGCAGCTTACGCTTACTCTAGTCCAGAAGAGCTACTAGATGATTTGCGTCTGATCAGACAAAGTGTCCAAGTCCATGATGAAGCGCACTCAAAAGGGCTACTGCTAGATATGATTCGCTTGGTGAAAACTTGCGGCTTCCACCTAGCATCCTTAGATATCCGTCAGGATTCTGCTTATCATGGCGAGGTTATCGCTGATATCTTTGATAGCGCCTCCAACCTACCCGACTATCGCAGCCTTAGTGAAGAAGAGCGTCAGCAGTGGTTAACCCGACTTCTAGAACAGCCAGGTACACCGCTAATTTATAGCGATAATTTAAGCGATCAAACTCGTGAGCAGCTGGCCCTAATGAACTCTATTGCCAAGCTGAGAAAATTAGTTGGTAAAGATACCTTTGGCAGCTACATCATTTCGATGACCAACAATGCTAGCCAATTGTTAGAAGTTTTATTATTGATGCGCTTTGCCGGCCTGTCGGGTATTGATGCTAAGGGTAATTTATTTGCAGCTTTACCTGTGGCTCCATTATTTGAGACCATCGATGACTTAAAGAACATCGATCACATTATGCCTGCAGTCTTAGATAACCCTCTATATCTTCAGCTATTAAAAGGCTCAGATAATACCCAAGAGATTATGCTAGGGTATTCAGACTCTTCAAAAGATGGCGGTATTATTACTTCTGCTTGGCAACTGTATAGCGCCCAGCAAACCATCACTGAAATTGCTAAAAAGTATGGAATCCAGACTCGCTTGTTCCATGGTCGTGGCGGTTCAGTCAGCCGTGGTGGTGGCTCTACTCACCAAGCCATTGCCGCTCAGCCGGCAGGTACTTTAAATGGCCAAATCAAGTTCACCGAACAAGGTGAGGTGCTTTATGCCAAATACGCCAATCCAGATACGGCTGTATTTGAGTTAACCATGGGTATCACTGGTGCCTTAAAGGCCAGTTCTTCTCGCTTCGTTGAACAACCAAAACAGCTGACTAGCTATGAGTCATTATTTGCTCGCTTAGCAGAAGCTGGTGAGAACGAGTACCGAGCCTTAACCGATAACACTGAGGGCTTTTATGAGTTTTATTCTCAAGCGACTCCAGTTCAAGAGATTTCATTACTAAATATCGGCTCTCGCCCTGCTCACCGCAAAAAAGGATTGCCTAGTAAATCAACCATCCGTGCCATTCCTTGGGTATTTGGTTGGTCATTAGCCCGCTTCACTTTACCCGCCTGGTACGGTGTCGGTAGTGCTTTAGACAGTGTTAAACAAGATGAAGCACTAATGAAGGAGATGAATGATAACTGGCCATTCTTTAAAGCCTTTATCAGTAATATCGAAATGGCATTTACCAAATCAGAGATGAATATTGCCCGTGCTTATAGTCAATTGTGTGAAGATGAAACCTTACGTGAGACCGTGATGCAAGCGGTAATTAAAGAGCATGAGCTGACTCAGTCAGGGTTAAACTCTTTATTAAAACAAGAGTCGTTACTGGCTGGACAACAAGAGCTGGCTAGCTCTCTGGAATGGCGTAATGCTTATTTAGATCCTATGAACTATATCCAGATTGAGCTTCTAAAACGTCTGCGTCACTCTGATAAAGACCAGCAAGAAGTCCAAACCAGCTTGGAGGTAGAAGACCCCTTAATTCGCAGTATTAACGCGTTAGCTGCAGGTCTTCGCAATACTGGCTAATCGCTTATCAACCTATCTATAATTACAAAAAAGCCCATCGCAGAAATGAACTGACCCCCAAATGTTGGACGGTTTAGTTTAGATCAAGGACTGAGTTCTGTATTGCACAGGACTCAGTCCTTTTAGTTTAAGTTGAATACGTT
>NZ_FUGD01000059.1 GCF_900162815.1 Psychrobacter pasteurii
AGACTTTTTAAAAGGTATCCAGCCCAGTGTTTTGCGTTTGGCATCAGGACGATTGGTACGCCAGTTAAGTTTGGCTTTTTTAAATTGTTTTCGGGCCTTCGCGTGAATCTCGTTAATGGCCTGTAAGGTCTGACTGTGTAATCTTAAATACTCGCCACTTCCTTTGGTATACTCACTTAGATCATAGGCACTAAAAAACTTACCGGTACGTTTTAGATGCTCAAAACTTAACGCATTAACATAGTTCCACACCAAGTTTACCGAACCGCTTAGCTGATTCAGCTCTTTTATGTGCTTGTCTTTAATGCGTAGCTTGAGGGTTTTCATATCTTTAGTATGGCAAGTTTAATTTTGACTTACAACCCTTTAACGACTTCTTACGACAGTGTGTGTCGCCTTATATCCACCCCCTGAAGTGGGTGGTTTTACGGCGACTGGTGATAAAAACTAAAGAAGATAAACCCAAAATCTTTAGTCTACTTGGTGGGTTATTAATATCAGCCACAAAAGGAAAGTAAGCAGGACGTATCAACCAAAATATCACCACAAAAGGCATTATCAAAAACAAGATAAGGTAAACATTAAAAATAAAAGCCATATTCCCACCCATCACTCCACTAAATGACTATCACCGCTAAAATTTTCTTATTTTAATATTAAGCTATCATAATACAACAGGCTCAAGTATAAGATTAATATAAGCCAATATTTTGGTTTATATTAATACCTCTCACTTATTCCCTTATTTTATTGTGGCTTTAACCTAAAATATTGATATAATTAATATATATTATAATATACTTTATTTTTATAATTTAATTATTAGTTATAGGGTGAGTCGTATGAATAAAACTTTGATGGGTACCTTTTGCCTAATATTGCTGTCAGCCAGCCTACCTGCACATGCTGCTAAAGTTAAATGTTCTGATTTTAAGTCTCAAAAAGAGGCTCAGGCTTATTTTGATGCAAAGAAACCAGGATATAAGGGGCTTGATCGAGACAAAGATGGCATTGCCTGCGAAGCCCTTAAATAACAGATATCTACCTTCGCTATCCTTCAAAGCATAACTAAGTAACCCACTCAAGAGTGGGTTACTTAGTTATATGTGTTTGAACAAATCTATTAATCTGTTGATTTATTGTCAATTCCACCCTTATCGGTAACTGCTATAATAGTCTTTATATAGTTAATCATTTTAGTGTGATTCATACTTTTTCAAATACCCTTTAAGACAGGCAGTCAATGACTGTCTGCTTTTTTTCATCTCATCATTTAGTGAGTGCTTCATGTCAAACAATACAAAAACACAAAATCCTGCCATCGACACCGCCACTTTATTAATTAAATGTAAAGACCAGGCCGGTATCGTCCAAGCCGTCTCTGAATTCATTCATCGTTATGGCGCCAATATCATTACTTTAGACCAATATTCAACTGCACACGAAGGCGGACAATATTTCATGCGCTTAGAGTTTGCTTTGGCAGGTTTGAGTGAAATAATCGAAAACTTTGAAGCCAGTTTCTCGCACACGGTTGCTAAGCGTTATGACATGGAGTGGCGCTTGCACGACAATGCGATTAAGACCAAAGTGGGTATCCTAGTATCAAAATTTGACCATGCCCTACTCGACTTATTATGGCGTCATCAGCGTGGCTTACTGGACTGCGATATCACCTGTGTGGTCAGCAACCATGATGACCTACGCCAAGCGGTAGAAAACTTCGGTATTCCTTTCCATCATGTTCCGGTGACCAAAGACACTAAAGTAGAAGCCGAAGAGAAGATTCACGAAATCATGGCCGGTAATGATTTACTGGTATTGGCGCGTTACATGCAAATCTTATCTGAAGATTTTGTTAATCGCTGGCCAATGCAGATTATTAATATTCACCACTCGTTCTTACCTGCTTTCGTAGGTGCAGACCCTTACCGTCAAGCCTTTGATAAAGGAGTGAAACTTATTGGTGCTACGGCGCATTACGTGACTGCCGACCTAGACCAAGGTCCTATTATTGAGCAAGATGTGCACCGTGTCACCCACCGCCAAGGCGTGACCGAGCTGCGTGCTATTGGCCGTGATGTTGAGCGTAATGTACTGGCACGTGCGGTTAACTGGCATGTGCAAAACCGAGTTATTGTTACGGGTAATAAAACGGTGGTGTTTAGTTAACCCTAAAAGCTCTAATGAAAAAGACTGGTCTAATTATCTCTCTCAAGGCCAGTCTACAAATAAAAAAAAGCCAACAGCGGATACGCTGTTGGCTTTTTTTATGATGACTCGCTATTTAAAAACGATTAGCGAACCGCATTACCCCAAGTAGGCACAACCATTTGCATCAATGGCTTTAACAGTTTTACGTTACAAGCAAAGATAGAGCCCGTTTCCATCGAATTATGAGCGCCGTGATGATCGACAACCACACCGCGCGCTTCATTAACGATTAACTCACCAGCAGCGATATCCCAAGGCTTCAACTTCATTTCGAAGTAACCATCAAAGCGACCAGCGGCCACATAAGCTAAGTCTAAAGCAGCTGAACCTAAACGGCGAACCTGACCGCCTTCTTCAGCAATTTTTTGTAGCGTAGCAAAATGCTCTTTTGCATACGAGACTACTTTATCCCCTTCTTGACGCTCAATTGGGTGACCCGTAGTGAATAGACCGCCTTCGATCGTTTTGCGTTGGCTAACTTGTAAACGACGCTGATTTAAACGAGCTCCTTTACCACGGCTGGCTGAGAACATTTCATCACGAACTGGATCATAAATCACGCCATGCTCAGTCACACCATTGTGCTGCACTGCGATAGAAATACAAAAATGTGGAACGCCGTGTACGAAGTTATGTGTGCCATCTAATGGGTCAATAATCCAGCACCACTCTGAATCACTACCTTGACCTTCTTGTAGGCCAAATTCTTCGCCTAAGAAAGAATGATTAGGATAGTTGTACTTCAATGTTTCGATGGTCAACTCTTCACTAAAGCGGTCAATCTTAGTGACAAGACCTTCAAGGCCTTTTGATTCGGTATCGAATTCAATTTTGTGACGGTTATGATGCGCTTTTAATAGTTCCGCACCGACTTTTTCAGCAGCACGTGCTGCTATTACGACCATTGGTTCCATAATTTTCCTATTTGCTCTATTAAAGCGGTTGAAAACTTAGCTGAAATGCTCAGCTAAGGTTAATTGATATAAGTGTCATCACTTAAAAGATTGATTTATTGGGCTGCAAATAAGCGGCGTAATTGTGAGGTTACGCCAGCCACATCTAGGCCACAATCTGCCAACTGCTCATCGTGACTGCCATGAGCAATAAACTCATCGGCAATACCAATGTTTTTGATATCAAGCTGCTGCTCAATACCTGAGGTGTGGTTTAACAAGTATTCATTTACGGCACTACCTGCACCGCCCATTACTGCATGCTCTTCAAGAGTCACAATATGGGTATAGCCTTTAGCGATTAGCTCATCAATTAGCTGAGTGTCCAGTGGTTTTACCCAGCGCATATTAACCACGCTAATCTCAGCAGGACCTTGTAAATCGGTTTCAGCCATCAAGGCTTTTGCGGCAGCATCGGCAGTAGCGGCCATCGGACCAAAGGCCAATAGGGCTAACTTCTGTGAGTTACTGTTTTGGGCAGAATCTTGCGCTTGATAAACCGCATCTACCACAGCCTTACCCACCTCATAATTTTGTGCAGGCTTGGTGATTTCTACACCAGGACCTGTACCACGAGGATAGCGTACCGCTGTCGCGCCCTTATAGTCATAACAAGTGTTTAATAAATGATAGCACTCGTTTTCATCTTTAGGCGTGGCAATAACTAAGTTTGGCACACAGCGCATATAGGCTAAGTCAAACACGCCAGCATGTGTGGCACCATCTTCACCGACCAGACCTGCTCTATCAATACCAAAAGTCACATCTAGGTTTTGTAAAGCAACATCATGAATCAGCTGATCATAGCCACGCTGTAAGAAGGTAGAGTATATCGCCACAATGGGTTTCACATCTAAAGTGGCCATACCAGCAGCCAAAGTCACTGCATGCTGCTCTGCAATGGCAACATCAAAGAATTGCTCAGGATACTGCTGAGCGAACTCGGTCATACCAGAGCCCTCTTCCATCGCAGGCGTAATGGCAATGAGTTTATTATCCACAGCAGCTTTATCACAAAGAAACTCACCAAACACTTGTGAGTACTTCTTCTTCACTACAGGTTTTGTAGCCTCTGATTGAGCTTGCTGTGCTTCTGGTTGCTGCAGAATCTTGCTGATGGCATGGTATTTAACCGGATCGCCTTCAGCAGGAATAAAACCTTTACCCTTAGTGGTATAAACGTGTACTAAAACTGGGCCAGAGACGTTTTTGGCACACTCTAGTACTCTTAATAGCTCTGGTAAATCATGACCATCAAATGGGCCAAAATAGCTAAAGCCAATCGCTTTGAATAGGTTGTCTGCTACTTTGGGGATATCACGTAAGGCACTGTGACGCGCACGACGCTCAGATAATGGCATTTCGGGACGATGAGTTAACTTAGGCTTACCTTTTGCGGTAATATCCACCTGATAACCCGACTCCCAAAGCATTGCTAAGTGACGCGAAAATCCGCCGATTGAGCAGGAGATTGACATGTCATTGTCATTAAGCACAACCAGTAAGTCAGCGTCTTGTTGCACCGCATCGTTTAAGGCTTCAAAAGCCATACCGCCCGTCATAGCGCCATCACCGATGACACAAGCCACTTTGGCATCTGATTTTAAATGACGTAAAGCCAGACTCATACCAAGACCAGCAGAGATAGAGGTTGAAGAGTGACCAACACCGAAGGTGTCGTATTCTGATTCTTGGCGTTCAGGGAAGGCAGTAAGACCTTGCTTAGAGCGTATGGTCGATAAGCGGTCACGACGACCGGTCAATACTTTATGGGCATAGGCTTGATGGCCCACGTCCCAGACCAGTTTGTCTTTTGGGGTATCTAACAGATAGTGCAAAGCGATGGTTAACTCGACTACACCTAGGTTGGCGCCAAAATGCCCACCACTTTGACCTGCAGAATAAAGTAAATATTCACGCAATTCATCCGCTAGGGTAAGCAGTTGCTGCTGGTTTAATGGTTTTAAGTCAGCCGGCGAGTTTATCGTGTCTAATAACGGAGTAGTAGGACGTGAAGTAGGAATTTCACTAAAAAGACGCATTGCTGTTGGTTTATTAACCACAGACTCAGAAATCGCCACATCAGCACTGCTATCTACAGAGGATGAGTCCATTTGATGCGAGGGCGCAGGCTTGGGCTTAGTTGAGTTAGAATATTGCTGCATAGACCTTAAAAAACCTACTAATCTTAGTATATCGACGCTGTATATTAAGTGACTTTCACGGACTTAATATCACGATTTGCTCATATCGAGGTAAAATTTACCAAACCATAAGCGAAGCATCAGTATGGGTGAATATGGGTAAAAATAATGTATCTGTTTTTTACAACTGCCCAGAGTTACCGCTGAACATTGCTAAGATATCAGACCTATGCATCTTCTGCACAGATTAAAACCCGTTCCAGTATTCGTTATTTCAGCAGTCATTATGCTAAAGCTTTTAATCACAATTAAAGCTGCTAGCTACCAAATATTCTTTAAATAACAAGCCAATATTCGCCTATGAATTCTAGGTTGTATGGTTTAGTCACTTGATATTTGGTTAACTGCCGTCATTTACTTCCCTATGATAAGTTATAATGGCTATGATACGCCATACCGCCTTAATCAAAGAATCATATTATAGTGAACGCTAAGGCCAATTCTGCAAGGATATCCTATGTCAGATAACCAAGCTGAGGTCAAGCAAACACTGTATCGGGATTAAGAGTATGGCATAATACCATTTTTTTTCATTTAACGCTTTATTCATCGGACTTGCTATGTGAAATTTGTATGTAATTCACATAGGTCGGTGAAGTATAGCGGGGCTAGCACCCCCATAGACGCTTAGTTTGTATTGATATATCAACCTAAACCCTACCCTTATTCACGAATATGACTCCTTAGGTCTGTAATGTCTCAACAATTTTCAGAAACCAAAAAGCACTCTCCTTATAAGTTTATTAGTAAGGCAAAACTTCCCACAGTTCATGGAGAGTTTGACATCCATGTCTTTGAGAATGAGGAGAGTCAAGAGCACGTGATGCTGACTTGTGGTCTGCCTTTAGACCCCGATGCACCCAAAACAGCTGAGCAAGCCGCCCCCTTAGTGCGTATCCATTCAGAGTGCTTAACTGGAGATGCTTTTTCTTCCTTGAAGTGCGACTGCGGGCCTCAGCTTAACGCGACGATGCAGGCCATACAAAAAGAAGGCTGTGGGGCCATTTTGTACTTGCGTCAAGAAGGTCGTGGCATAGGGCTTACCAACAAGATTCGTGCTTATGCTTTGCAAGACCAAGGCCATGACACTTTAGATGCCAACCTGATGTTGGGGCTGCCTGCTGATGCGCGTACTTATGAGATGTGCAAACCTATGTTGGATCATGTAGGGATTAGCAAACTGCGCCTACTAACCAATAATCCTGATAAGCTAAGTTACTTAGAGGACTTAGGCTTTGAGGTGGTAGAGCGTATTCCTCTTGTGGTGGGGTTAAACCCATTCAATGTAGACTACTTGGCGACCAAAAGAGAGCGTATGGGGCATCAATTGGCTGGTGACATCTCTTCTTTAGTGTTCAAGCCCACCTCAGACCAATAACTTTGTCCTTCCCCTCTCTACCCTCTGAACTGAATCCTTTAACGGAGTACGGCATGACTATTTCTTCTATCGGAACTTCTGATCTTTCACAAAACACTTCTGATAAAAGCAGCACCCCTACTGCAAATGACATTCAGCGGGTACGTGACTTTTTGGTTCAGCTACAAGCGAACATCTGCCAAGCGCTAGAGCAACAAGAGGCGGAAGGCGGTGGGACAGCAACCTTTACCCCCGATGACTGGAATCGTCCTGAAGGGGGCGGTGGCCGCTCATGTGTTATGGCGGAGGGTAAGGTTATTGAAAAAGCTGGAGTGATGTTTAGTCACATTCACATTAGCAACTTGCCAGCGACTGCCACAGCCCGTCACCCTGATATTGCGGGTCGTAAAGCTCAAGCCATGGGCGTATCATTGGTGGTGCACCCTCGTAACCCAAATGTGCCGACCAGCCATGCTAACGTTCGCTTATTTGTCGCCGAAAAAGAAGGCGAAGATCCAATCTGGTGGTTTGGTGGCGGTTTTGATTTAACCCCATTTTATCCTGTACTAGAAGACTGTGTACATTGGCATCAAGTCTGTCACGACCTATCTGCGCCATTTGGAGATGAGGTTTATCCTGAATTCAAAAAATGGTGTGATGATTATTTTTATTTACGTCATCGCAATGAGCAGCGCGGGGTTGGTGGTCTGTTTTATGATGATGTAAATACCGCGAGCCGCGGCTGGGACTTTGAAACCTGTTTCAAGCACATGCAAGCAGTCGGCCAAGGCTATCTAGACGGCATCTTACCTATCTTTGAAAAACGCAAAGATCTGCCGTATACCGAGCAGCAACGCGAATTCCAGTTATATCGTCGTGGCCGTTATGTAGAATACAACCTAGTCTATGACCGTGGCACTTTATTTGGCTTACAAAGCAATGGCCGTATCGAATCAATTTTGGTCAGTCTTCCGCCGCTAACAGGTTGGCAGTATCGCTACGAACCTGAGCCAGGCACTGCTGAATATGAGTTAACCGATTTTTATCTCAAACCTCGTGACTGGCTTAATCTAGACAACGCTTAATAATAAGAAGAATCATTATATTTCATAACAAGATAACCACATTATTAGTGTGATAATCTAAGTATTTTTGGTAATATGACGGGCTTATAACCTTAGTTTTGCTCAGGATATAAACCCTTAATTCCTCTTAATAAATATAACAGCAAGGACTCTGCTATGAAAATTAAATCACTTCTATTAACAGCTGCTCTACCCCTAACTTTAACTTTAGCAGCATGCTCTGGAGGTACAAACCCAGACGTTAGCGCTCGCCAAGACGCTATGAAAGACTGGAAAGATGCTATGGGTGTTATGGGCGGTATGGCTGAAGCCCCTGATACTTTTGATCTGGCTAAGTTCCAAGAAAATGCCCAGTTCGTAGCAGAAACGGCCGACAAGCCTTGGGGCCATTTCACAGACCAAAATGAAATGGGTGGCGCTACTGAAGCAGTCTGGACCAATGCTGATGGCTTCAAAACTCAGGCTGAAAACTTCCAGCAAGCCGCCGCAGAATTAAACACTACTGCACAAAATGCGACTACTTTAGAAGAAGTACTGCCTGCATTAAAACCTGTGGGTGACGGTTGTCAGTCTTGTCACGAAGACTTCAAACAGCCAAAAAGCTAACAGTCTCTTTGCTGTAACCCATAAAAAAGCCCTGAGATTTCTCAGGGCTTTTTGCTATCTATTGATTTTTGCTATCTATTAAGCTGTCAAATCAGCCCATTAAATCAGCTTGTACCACTTCAATCCAGTAGCCATCGACATCTTTGATAAATACTACGTTTTTCATTTTTCCTTCTTCAGGACGCTTTTTGAACTCTACGTTATTCTCATCAAACCAAGCTACTGCAGCGTCTAAATCAGGAACACTAAAGCAGATATGACCAAAACCTTGAGGTTCAGCATTACCATCATGGTAAATACGGCCTTCTTGTGTTTCGGTGCCATAGTTATGGGTAAGCTCTAAAATACCACGCTGACGGAAGGTGTAGATAGCCAAGTCTTCATCTTCAGGTAAATTAGCGCGCTCTTCTTCTGTTAGCTTAGCCAAGAAGTAAAGATCAAACTCCATTTCAGGGAATTTTTTGATGGTAAGTAGCGTCATGCCCAACACACCCGTATAAAAGGCTAAAGACTCTTTAGGGTCTTTGACACGTAGCATAGTGTGGTTAAACGTATAGCCCGTAGTGGCTGAGGCAATTGGCTTAACCCCTTCTACTTGTGCAGAGTTTTTTGGTTGATCAATATAAGTAACAGACATTATTATTTCCTTTGGTTATCAATTATTCAATAAAAAAGGTGGCTTTAAATAAGGGGCGGCAGTTACTAAAATCTGCAGCCCCTATTACTACCTTTATGGCTCTTATTTATTGCAATTCAACTCTATGCGCCGTAACAGCTACATAGGCAGGAACTCTACCTCTCCAGTATCTAAGTTATACTCTGCCCCTACAATTAGCAACTCACCGGTGCGGTTCATATCCTCGAGCAGACGTGACGCGTGCTTTAATTGACTGACCGACATACGCACGTTGGCACTGATTGAGCTGTCAATAAGCTCCTGCTTATCAACCTCACCCCCTTTGGCAGTGGCAAGCTCATGCAAGTTATAGACACTCGGACGGATGCGATCAACGATAGATTGCAAGTTGGTGGTGTAGTTTTGTTCTGGGTTCATCAAGGCTTCTACGCACGCCGTAACCGCACCACAATGTGAGTGGCCTAGCACCACAACCAAACGGGTGCCAAACTTCTCAACCGCAAACTCAATTGAGCCAATCTGAGAAGGCGCTACCACGTTACCAGCAACTCGAATTACAAACAAATCTCCAAGGCCTTGGTCAAATACTATTTCTACTGGAACACGGGCATCTGAACAGCCCAGAATAATGGCAAAAGGGTCTTGCTCTGAAATTAATTCATGGCGAGCGGGTACCGGATGTTCAGGATCAGTTAGACTTTTTACATATCGAGCATTGCCCACTTTTAACCACTTTAGGGCCTCTTCCCCTGTTTTAGGTCTATCTCCTGCGTTTCTTGATGGCATAATAGTAATCTCATGACAATTAAAAAAGGTTATGGGTCATAATTTTAACATAGGGCTATGTGTTTCTTTGTCATTAATATCGCCAGCTTTACAGACACTGAACAATAGTTGTGTAAAACCTAACCGCGACAACCTGACAGCCCAAAACAGCTCTATTCAAATCCCCTGCCCATCTGCTCTCCAGTTAGACAGCATAAAGCCCTCATCTAGAGGGCTTTATATCAACGAAGTTATTAAATTGAATAGCTTGTCTAATTGACGACCAAACTGATTTTAAACTTCCAAATAATCCAAGATACCTTTGGCAGCTTCACGGCCTTCCCAAATGGCTGTCACCACCAAGTCAGAACCACGGACCATATCCCCTCCAGCAAAGATTTTTGGGTTGCTAGTTTGGAACTTGAAGGTTTGCTCTTCAGCGGCTAACACACGACCTGATTCATCCGTCGCCACATCACTGGCCTTAAACCAATCTGCTGGGCTTGGGCGGAAACCAAAGGCCATAATCACCACATCACACTCAATAATCTCTTCTGAGTTTGGAATGGGCTCAGGACGCTGACGACCACGGTTATCAGGTTTACCAAGTTGAGTAGTTACTACTTTTACTCCAGTAACTTGACCATTTAGACCCACAATTTGAGTTGGCTGACGATTGAATAAGAACTCAACGCCCTCTTCTTTGGCGTTTTTTACTTCGCGTAGCGAGCCTGGCATATTGGCTTCATCGCGGCGATAAGCACACACCACTCGTTCTGCGCCTTGACGGATTGCGGTACGGTTACAGTCCATGGCAGTATCGCCTCCACCAAGCACCACTACTTTTTTGTCTTTTAGATTGATGTACTCTCCAGGGTCTTGTTCCCACTCATTGCAGCGATTCACGTTGGCAATTAAGTAATCTAAGGCATCGTGGACACCATGAAGCTCTTCACCGGGGTAGCCGCCGCGCATATAAGTATAGGTCCCCATACCCATAAACACCGCATCATACTCTTCTAGCAGCTCATCAATGGTCACATCGGTGCCAATTTCAGTATTTAAACGAAACTCAATACCCATACCTTCAAACACAGTGCGGCGATTACGCATCACTTGTTTTTCCATTTTAAATTCAGGAATACCGAAGGTTAATAGGCCGCCAATCTCTGGACGTTTATCAAAAACCACCGGCTTCACGCCAGCACGAACCAAGATATCTGCACAGCCTAGACCGGCAGGACCGGCACCAATAATGGCCACCTTTTTATCCGTCCACTCCACATCGCTCATGTCTGGGCGCCAGCCTAAAGCAAAAGCGGTGTCATTAATGTACTTTTCAACATTACCAATGGTTACAGCACCAAAGCCATCATTTAAAGTACAAGCACCTTCACATAATCTGTCTTGCGGACACACACGGCCACACACTTCAGGCAAGGTATTGGTGCGGTGACAAAGCTCGGCTGCTTGGAAGATTTGACCTTCAGTGGCCATTTTCAGCCAGTTTGGAATGTAGTTGTGAACTGGGCATTTCCATTCACAATAAGGGTTACCACACTCTAAGCAGCGATGGGCTTGCTGTGCTGCTTCTTGAGAATCAAAAGGGGTATAAATCTCTACAAATTCAGTTGAGCGAGTAACGATGTCTTTTTTCTCAGGCTCACGACGAGGTACGTCTAAAAACTGAAAGTTATTATTGATACGCTTCATTAGGGTTTTGTCTCCTTAAGTTGGTATCACGGTCAGGATAATTAGGGCCAAAATATAAGGCTGCTCTAAATCATCTACTTCTCGTAAAACCTGCCGCACGAAGGACTGGTTACCTTTATTTGGACAAAATATACTGGGTAAAAGTCAAGCAATTACCGGTTAAGTGGCTATGGTCTCAAATTGTCAAGACCACAGCTTAGGGCTTGGCTTTAAACTTATTGTGGATCGGCCGTGGTGCTATGGAGTAAGGACGCCATATTTGCAGCTTTGGGTTTCACCAAAAAGACCTTACGTACATAGTGTTCAAAGTCGGCTAATATTTGACGACCCCAAGCACTGCCCGTTTTTTCGACATGGGTTTCAATGATTTGTTTTAAGTAAATTCGATGCTCTTCGGTCTGCTCACTTGAGATGCGATGCAGGTCGATAAGCTCGTGGTTACAACGATCAAAGAAGGTGTTATCCAAGTCTAGAACGAAAGCAAAACCACCGGTCATACCCGCGCCAAAGTTTAGCCCAGTTTTACCCAGTACCGTCACCACACCACCGGTCATGTATTCACAGCAGTGGTCACCCACCCCTTCTACTACCGCATGGGCACCTGAGTTACGAACGGCAAAACGCTCGCCTGCCGTGCCTGAAGCATACAGCTTACCGCCCGTTGCCCCGTACAAACAGGTGTTGCCGATAATGGCTGTTTCTTGTGACGCAAAAGTTGAACCTCTTGGCGGATAAATCACAATCTCACCGCCCGCCATACCTTTACCGACATAGTCGTTGGCATCACCTTCAAGCTCGATGTTTAAGCCACCAGCATTCCATACGCCCAAGCTTTGACCGGCTGTTCCTGCCAAATGCAGCTTAATCGGACTGTCTGACATCCCTAAGTTGCCCCAAACCTGAGCGATCTCACCTGAGATACGTGCACCAATTGAACGGTCACAGTTACCCACTTGATAGCTGAAAGTTCCGCCTTGACCTTGGCGAATCGGGACAATCATGTCATCAATCATTTTTTCAGCCAACAGTCCTTTATCAAAGGGCTGATTACGCTCTACTTGGCAAGTTTGCGGCTTACCTTCTGCAGCAGGATGACTGTTTAATAAAGGAGATAAATCTAGGTTACGCTGCTTTTGAGTGGTGCCTTCAAGCACCTCTAATAAGTCGGTACGACCCACCAACTCTTCCATCGAGCGAACCCCTAAGAAGGCTAGCCACTCGCGGGTTTCGGTTGCGATAAACTTAAAGAAGTTGATTAGCATTTCCGCTTCACCGATGAAGTGCTCATCACGCAGACGTGCTTGCTGCGTAGCCACACCTGTTGGGCAGTTATTTAAGTGACAAATACGTAAGTATTTACAACCAACAGCAATCATAGGCGTGGTGCCAAAGCCGAAGCTTTCTGCACCTAAGATAGCTGCTTTTACCACATCCAGACCTGTTTTTAGGCCCCCATCGGTTTGCATACGCACTTTGTCACGTAAACCATTTACTCGTAACGACTGATGCGCTTCCGCCAAACCTAATTCCCAAGGTGAGCCGGCATGGTGAATAGAGGACAGTGGAGAGGCTGCTGTACCGCCATCATAGCCAGAAATAGTAATTAAGTCGGCATAAGCTTTGGCAACCCCAGTAGCAATGGTACCCACACCAGGGCGTGATACCAATTTCACTGAAACTAGCGCATCTGGATTCACTTGTTTTAAATCGAAGATAAGCTGCGCTAAATCTTCAATAGAATAAATATCATGATGCGGTGGCGGTGAAATCAAGGTCACCCCAGGTACTGAGTAGCGCAGACGTGCAATCAGGGAGTTAACTTTACCCCCAGGCAACTGACCGCCCTCACCTGGTTTTGCCCCCTGTGCTACTTTAATCTGTAACACTTGGGCAGAACGTAAGTAAGCTGGTGTTACCCCAAATCGACCAGACGCAATCTGTTTGATTTTTGAGTTACGCATGGTGCCATAACGTACTGGGTCTTCACCGCCCTCACCTGAGTTTGAACGACCGCCAATGGTGTTCATCGCCATCGCAATGGCTTCATGCGCTTCAGGTGATAAAGCCCCTAGCGACATACCTGCAGAGTCAAATCTAGGTAGAATGTGCTCAATATCTTCTACTTCATCTACTGAGATGCTGTTGCCTGACTTTAGCTGTAATAAGTCACGTAACGTGGCCACAGGACGCATATTAACTAGGTTGGCATACTCACGATAGTTCTCATAATCCCCAGTACGCACTGCTTTATGCAAGGTGTTAATCACGTCAGGGTTAAACGCATGGTACTCTTTGTTGAAGACAAACTTCAGCATACCGCCTTGATCCAGCGGCGTGCGACGGCTAAAGGCATTCTTGGCCAGTAAGGCTTGGTCTAAGGCTAAGTCCTCAAAGGTCGCTCCCTTGATTCGGCTTTGCACCCCTTTAAAACACAGCTCCACAATTTCATCAGATAAACCGACAGCTTCAAACAGTTGAGCACCACGATAAGAGACAATCGTTGAAATGCCCATTTTGGATAAGATTTTTAGCAGACCTTTATCTAAGCCTTTACGGAAATTAGCTCGGGCTTGCAGAGGATCGCCTAACAACTCCCCTGAAGACACTAAGTCTGAGATAACATCATAAGCCAAATACGGATAAACACAGGTTGCCCCAAAGCCAATCAGTACCGCTACTTGATGTGAGTCACGAGCAATACCTGTTTCAATGATTAAGTTGGCATCGGTACGCAGCCCTTTTTCAATCAGATAATGATGCACCGCCCCTGTCACTAAAATAGCATTGGCTGGCAGTTTACCTTTTCCAATGCCTTTATCGGACAAGATAATAAGGGTTTTGTTATCTAAAATAGCCTGCTCTACTTGCTCACAAATCTGCTTAATCGCTACCTCTAAGCTTAACGACTCATCGTAGTTGATATCGATACGCTGACTGATAAAAGCAGGATCATCTAAAGCTTCAATCTGCTGCATTTTGCTAGGTGACAACACAGGTGATGACAGGATAATACGGTGGGCATCACGAGGGGTTGGATTAAAGATGTTGGTCTCTGCCCCTAAGCAGGTTTGCAGCGACATCACGATAGACTCACGTAATGGGTCAATCGGTGGATTGGTCACTTGAGCGAACTGCTGACGGAAGAAGTCAGCTACGTTACGGACCTGCTTAGACAGCACAGCCATAGGGGTATCGTCCCCCATTGAACCTACCGGCTCTTGGCCATTTTCGGCATTGGGACGAATGATTTCAGTGCGCTCTTCATTGGTGATGTTAAACATCTTTTGTAGCGCTTTAAGCGGCTCACCACGTACCCCTTGCTCAAGCAGTTTTTCTTCTATTTGCTCATTTTCACGAATGCGAGTGGCTTCTTCACGTAGCCATTTGCGATAAGGATTTGCCTTTTTCAAACGATTACTGATTACCTGATCGTCTAGCACTTCCCCATTTAAGGTATCGATAACCAGCATTTGACCTGGTCCCACTCGGCCTTTGGCAATCACATCATTAGGATCATAATCCCATACGCCCACTTCTGAAGCGACGGTGATATAACCATTTTTTGTGGTCACCCAGCGTGAAGGACGTAGACCATTGCGATCTAGCATACACACGGCATAACGGCCATCTTGGATAACCAGACCGGCTGGACCATCCCAAGGCTCCATGTGCTGTGAGTAGAACTCATAGAAGGCACGCAAGTC
Source organism: Psychrobacter pasteurii (assembly GCF_900162815.1). GTDB lineage: Bacteria > Pseudomonadota > Gammaproteobacteria > Pseudomonadales > Moraxellaceae > Psychrobacter > Psychrobacter pasteurii. The sequence goes on from NZ_FUGD01000059.1 coordinate 15,239, forward strand.
CATATCCATGCTGTCTACGTTTTGCCAAGCGGGTGGCACTAGAATTGACATGGCGTGGAATAAAGTCATACCGCCTGAAATAAGCACCTCAAGCATATTGTCTAAGCTCGAAGAGTCAGAACCCGTACGATTTACCAAGGGATGTAGCTGAGTAATCTCAGGTAATTTAGGGGTTTCAAGTTTTGGGGTACGGGCCACAGACCAGTTACGGTTAGCCGTAATGGTGTTTAATTCCCCATTGTGTGCTAAGTAACGGAATGGCTGAGCCAATGGCCAGCGGGGTAACGTGTTGGTTGAAAAGCGCTGATGGAATACCACAATATGAGAATGCAGGCGAGTGTCTTGTAGATCACTATAAAAAGCCGGCAAGTCAGAAGGCATAACTAAACCTTTATAAATCACCGTCTGACAGTTTAATGAAGTCACATAAAACAGATCATCGTCAGTCAACGCCAGCTCTGCTTTTTTGCGCGCTACATACAGTTTGCGGTTGAAATCCTCACTGCTTAAGTCACTTGGCGCATTAACGAAAATCTGTTTAAACTGCGGTAGAGTCTCAAGACCAATCTCACCAACAATGGATAAATCTACCGGCACATCACGCCAGCCAGCAACGGTTAGGCCTTGCGCCTCAACTTCTTTATTCAATACTTGTTGGCTATAGGCTGCTAAATTTTCATCTAGGTTTAAAAACACCATACCCACAGCAAAGTTTTCATCAAGCTCAAGCCCAATCTCTGAAGCCACAGTGTGGAAGAAATCAACTGGCTTGGCCAATAATAAACCACAGCCATCTCCAGTTTTACCATCAGCAGCAACCCCACCGCGGTGAGTCATACAGCTTAAGCTGTGGATGGCTGTTTTTACTAAATGATGGCTAGGTTTGCCTTCAATATGAGCTACTAGGCCAAAGCCGCAGTTGTCTTTGAAGTCTTCAGGAGAGGCTAAATATGTGGGGAGATCTTGAGGGGAGGATTTTGTAGAAGATTGAGGAGGTTGGCTATCGGGGTAATTTTGGGCGGCAGAATGGGCTATAAAATTCTGTGTCATGGCATGTCCTTTAATCATGTGATGAAATATTCTCATCACCTATGAGCGTTCGAGATAGGCACAGCTATAGGGATAGGTATAACAGCTGTGGTAGGAAGTGAGCCAAAAAATAGAGAGTTCGAATAGACATCTCACTTTACATATTAATGACTATGACGCTTTGTGAGTTCAATGCTTAACAACAATATATCGTTTAAACATCAATACCCTACCTAATAGTGCAGACAAAGCTGGGATAATATTTAACACTTTAATCGGCCGTACAAGGTAACTATTCATCATCTAATAAAGCGTCGTAAATAATGACGGAATAATGAGTAGAGCAACGCCATAAAATAGCCAAAAATATTCGTATCAACTATCCATAATCAGCACTTCTGCGATAGCATTGCTAAACGTCATATAAACCATATTAGAGAAACATAGTTATAAAATCCAGTGAAATTTAATGACTGCTTTGGTTTTTTTCGTGACATTTTATATTTGCACAAACCCTTATCAACTAATGGTTTTTTGAATTTACAGTGTTTAGAAAAACTATTTTGCTGAATTAGATTGTGTAATTTTAATGGTCTTAGCATGAGTAAGAAATGTTTTCATGCCTTACTATTAAAGGGCAAGAAAAGATAAGAAATTAATAAAGCGCTTCTAAAGTTATGGCTAATTTGATCCAAAAAAAAGTCATAAAAAAAGGCACTCCATTTAGAGTGCCTTTTTTTAAATCTCGCAGATTAGTCGTAAATTAATTATTCAGATTTTTGTTCAATAAGCTGTTTAATGCTATCGCCTTCGCCACTATTAGCAGGTTTTTGGTTGTTTTTATTCCCTTCTGCTGGTTTTTTCTCTTGCTTTTCTTGCGGCTTAGTTGGCTCAGCTTTTGGCTTGGTTGGCTCAGTCGCTGGCTTACTAGGTTCCGCTTTGGGCTTAGTCGGTTCCGCTTTTGGCTTGGTTGGCTCTTTAGGCTGAGCGGGCGCCGCATTTTCATCATTTGAGCTTGGCGCAACTACCTTACGCTCTTCTTGAACCGATAACGTATCACTCGTATCGCTTGAGTCTCTAATCGGAGTATTAGCAGCTTGTGGCTGGCTCGACTGAGACGAGCTATTGTTACTCTGGCTAGCAGGACGCTCATTGTTATTATCACTGGTCTGAGTAGACTGTGATTGGCTAGCACTGCGACGAGGAGCCAGCTCTCTCTTAGTAGGCTGTAATTTTACTTGTCGCGTTCTATTTCTCGATAAGTCTTTTACAGGCCCCGTTAACTCATAGTTTTCAATAACGTCTAAATAGTCTGAAATCTCTTCAGGAATCACTTTTACGTTGGCTGGTAACCCAAAATCAACGCTGTCAGCCGCATTATTGGCTTGCTGTTTATTACCCATAACATCATAGGTCAACAAGTAACGAGGCTGATTATTAGAGTCACGATAACGGAAATAGGCGAATTTATGTCTGTCATCACGTGAGCCTAGATAATCTGTAATAATCTCGTGCTCAGACACATCCATCACCTGAACGGTCCATTTACCCTTGTTTTTCTTTAGATACTTAGCATCTTTGAATTCAGCAGGATAGTCACGTAAATCTCGAACCAAGGCATCAAATGAGATGGGTTTAACGTCTTCGCTTAGCTCGTTGAGCTGATCAATATGCTTCACCTGCTCGATATTGGAGGCCAACACTTCGGCAGGGGCCTCTTTTTCAGCTTCTTTCTCTTCTTCAAAGACAGGGGCTGAACTAAACATCCACAAAGCCAGAGCTGCTGCCCCTGTTAATAAAGCCATAATAAGCCAGGCGCTTGCCACAAAGCGTCTTTTGTTCTTTTGCGACTTATCAGGACTATTAGTAGAAGAGCCTTGAGTGATTGCCATAGAGCAAATCCAGTAAATAGAAAGTTATTAAAAAAGAGGGTCATCACAGCCCATAGGGATTAAATAGTCACTATGGGTTATTAAAAATAATTAATTAAATGGTAGTACACGAGCCTATTATACTGTGTCAGTAAGGACTGCCTCAAGCAGTGTCTGATCAAAGTCAGCTGTAACCACGGCTTCACCCACTGATTTTAACAAAATCAATCGAACTTGTCCTGACTTAACTTTCTTATCGTGTTGCATTAAGCCCAAGGCAGTTTGGGTATCAATAGCTGGTGGTTTAATAGGCAGCTGTGCCGCTTTAAGAACCTCGCTAATACGCTGCACGTCTTGCTCACTAATCCAGCCCATTTGCTGCGACAGTTGAGCGGCTTGTACCATGCCAGCTGCCACAGCTTCACCATGCAGCCACTTACCATAGCCTTCATGAGTTTCAATCACATGACCAAAGGTATGACCGAAGTTTAATAAGGCTCTTTTGCCAGATTCACGCTCATCTTGAGCCACAATATCTGCTTTATATTGACAGCATCTTGCGACCGCTTCAGCCAAGGCAACTTTATCCAAAGACATCAGCGCTGACATATTGTCTTCTAACCAAGTTAAGAAGTCTGCATCCATAATCAAGGCATACTTGATCACTTCCGCCATACCTGCTGACAGTTCACGCTGCGGCAGCGTAGTCAAAGTGTGCATATCAGCCAAGACCATTTGTGGCTGCCAAAATGCCCCAATCATATTCTTACCCTTGGGGTGGTTAATACCGGTCTTGCCACCAACACTAGAGTCTACTTGTGACAATAAGGTGGTCGGGATTTGAATGAAATTCACTCCCCGCATAAAGGAGGCTGCCGCAAAGCCGGTCATGTCCCCGATAACCCCGCCGCCAAGAGCAATCAAAGTCACATCACGGCTACAATGATTGTCCATTAAAGCATCATAAATCTTATTGATATATTGCTGAGTCTTGTACTGCTCGCCATCGGGTAACACCACACTTAACACTTCAAAGTCGGCTTCAAGCCCATTCACTAAATCTTGGAGATACAGCTTTTCTACCGTGGTATTCGTCACCACCATCACCTGCTTGCCTTTAATATAAGGAGCTACCTCCTTGGCCATATCACACTGACTGGTGATAATGATCGGATAGTCGTGACTTTGGGTGTGTACGGTTAAATTAGCTTTCATCTCTCTTCCCTATCTACTTTTGACTGCGACAAGCGACTTTTGGCTGTTATAAAGCTCAAAGAGGGCTTTTCATTTGCGGCAATGGCCTTTTATCCTTACGCAAAGTGCTCAGGATACTTTTGTTTTAAAGCTTCCATGATTTTCTTTAGCATATATCTGGGATAGCCCTCCCCTGTTTCCACCACAATATCCGCAACCTCAAGATATAGAGGGTCACGTACTTCAAATAAGGATTGTAATACTGATCGTGGATTCGGATGGTTTAATAAGGGGCGCGACTTATCTTTGGAAGTTCTTTTTAATTGCACATCGACATTGGCTCTTAGATAAATAGTGATGCCTTGCTTCTTTAAATTTTCACGGTTTTGTAATTGAGTAACGACGCCACCACCCGTCGCCAATACGACATTTGGCAACTCAGTCAGCTCAGCAATGGCTCTTGCCTCACGCTCTCTAAAACCTGCTTCACCTTCCTTTTCAAAAATCCAAGGAATATCCGCGCCAGTTTGTTCACAAATATAGTGATCACTGTCTATAAAATTGCGACCTAAGTGCTTTGCTAACAACCTTCCAATCGTGGTCTTCCCTGCTCCCATAGGGCCCACAATAAATAATGACGGCAATGTCGATTGCATTATTATCTCTCACATAAATTCACAGATTATACAGGCATTTTTTCACTTAGTCCTGCTTAGCTGAACAATCCCATCAAACTAAAAACAGCAGAGGAATAAATCTGATTTTTTAAACTTCTGATTAACTAGCCTATTAAAGCTATCTTTAAAAACTAGGGGCCAATTATAATAAATAACCAATACGCACAATATTGACATACTCCCACCACTTTCGCATGGCTCAAGTGGGGGGATTCTAAAAGCAAAAGCTCTTAGGTGGCATCCTCACGGATTCCACTTGTTTTCTGCGTCAACGGGCGACCTTTACTGCATCCTCCCTTAACAGAC
>NZ_FUGD01000058.1 GCF_900162815.1 Psychrobacter pasteurii
TATTCAAAAAATCATTGAAGATTCAGGACACACTATTCTATGGTTACCGCCTTATAGTCCTGACTTAAACCCTATTGAGCAAACTTGGGCTTGGGTTAATAAAAAGCGTCAAGATTGGGGAATAGATTGTATCGATACGTTATTCTTCTATTTTCTTTGGCTGTGTGACTGTTTTTAAGGGCTATGACTATATGTTCCTATGCCTTAATTTGCTATACCTCTGGTAAACACTATCAATGCCTTTGGGTAATAATGGCGACAACCCATTGTTAGTCATAAATACCAACCCTTTTAACTTCAGTCATCATAATAAATAAGGAGATAATAATGAAAGCGGTTTTATTGGATGAAAAAAGATTTTCAGAAGGGGTTGATTTACCCGCCCCAGAGTCGCTTAGTGAGTACGTCACTTTTGAAAAAACCCCTCACGATAATGCGCTAATTATTGAGCGCTGCCAAGACGCCGATATTGTGATTGCCGGCTCTGTTCGTTTTGAAAAAGAAGTGATAGATGCGCTTCCTAATTTAAAACTGCTGCAATTAAGCACCGTCGGCTCAAACCAAGTAGATAAGCAGGCCTGCGAGGCCAATAACGTCACTTTATTAACCGCACCCGACTTTGCAACCGAAAGCGTAGCGGAACACACCTTTATGCTCATGCTAAATGCCATGCGTGCCGGTCTTTATTATCACAATCATGTGGCTGATGGCACTTGGCATCACTCCAGAAAAAACGCCCTTGTCGATGAATCTATCGTTGATCTACATCAGCTAACTCTTGGGCTTATTGGCGTTGGCGATATTGGTCGACGTATTTCACATTTAGCACAGGCCTTTGGTATGACTGTATTATGGGCTGAGCGTCAGGGCAAAACGCCTCGTAACGAAGATTACACAGCATTTGAGACTGTTTTGGCCCAGTCTGATGTATTAAGCCTACAATGCCCTTGGACTGAGGAAACTGAGCACCTTATTAACGCCGATACCCTTGCTAAAATGAGCAACAAGCCGTTAATCGTTAATGTTGCCCGTGGTAAAGTTGTCGACTCCCAAGCCGTTGCTGATGCCCTTAAAGCCGATAAAATCATGGGTTATGCTACCGATGTATACGAGCAAGAGCCTGCTGATACTTCAGACCCTATCGTGCAACTGGCCAATCAAAAACACCCTCGCGTTATTTTAAGCCCGCATCATGCAGCGGCCAGTAAAGCGGCCCAGCGCAAACTATGGGGTATCGTACGCCGCCAAGTAAGCGAGTTTGCCGAGCAGTATTCTGCTAAGGTTTAATTTAAAGCTTATAAAGCCTATTATTCATAAGCTAGAACGACAACGACTAAATACAATAAATTCCTAACAAATACCCAAAAAGAGGACCTATTATGAAAGCCGTATTTTTAGATAGAGGCACTTTTTTAGACAGTGTCGACCTATCTGCGCCTAAAGGTGTCAGCGACTATGTTTGTTTTGATGAGACCCAGCAAGACGATGCACTCATTATCGAGCGCTGTAAGGATGCTGACATTATTTTTTCTAATAAAGTAAAAATAAATGCCGATGTCATCGCAGCTCTTCCCAACTTAAAGCTGATTCAACTCACCGCTACTGGCATGAATAACGTTGATGCCGACGCTTGTGAGGCACACAATGTCGAGCTTTATAATGTCGCAGGTTATGCGGTCAAAAGCGTGCCAGAGCACACTTTTATGCTGATGTTAGCGGCACTGCGTGCTGGCGTGTATTATCATGATAAAGTCAGTGATGGCACTTGGGAGAAGGCCGGCAGCTTTTGCTTAATGGACATACCTTTGATTGATTTAGAAGATAAGACCCTAGGAATTATTGGAGTGGGTACTATTGGTAAGCGGGTCACTGAAATTGCCAAAGCTTTTGGTATGAAGGTGTTATGGGCTGAACATCAAGGCAAAGCACCACGTAATGAAGACTACACCGACTTTGATACAGTACTAGAAACCTCAGACGTTATTAGTCTGCACTGCCCGTTAACAGAGCAAACTCAGCATTTAATTAACCAAGACACTTTGGCTAAAATGAAGAAAAAACCACTGCTAGTGAACGTGGCGCGTGGCGGTGTTGTAGACTCACAAGCTTTGAGTGATGCAGTAAAAAACGACCAAATTATGGGCTATGCCACCGATGTCTTCGAGCAAGAACCCACAACCAAAGACGATCCTTTATTGCAGCTGGCCGATCACCCAAGAGTCATCTTTAGCCCGCATAATGCTTGGGGCAGTAAAGCAGCTCAAGAAAAACTTTGGGACATCTTAAGTGGGCAAGTTAGTGATTTTATTGCCAAGCAATAATGGGTTAACGCCATAAAAAAATCCTCCTGAAGTTAACTCGGGAGGATTTTTTAACTTATCTTTTAATAATTGGCCGCTTTACTAGGTATCTTAGACCAAACCTATCTTACTCTACATTAAGCCTAGCCCCAAAATAAAACAAACACACAAGCCATGGCCAATACAATACCGAGAATATTAAGTTTACTGAGCGACTCTTTAAAGGCAAATACCCCCACTAAGGTCGCTACAGCAATTACTCCAACGTTCATACCGGTAAATACCACACTAGGAGAGTCCGCCAAGCTTTGGTGCGCCTTGATATAGGCATAGATATTGCCCATATTCAACATACCTAGCACAATACCTGAGAGCAAGGCTTTATTATCCCACCGGGTTTTCAAGATGAGTAAATAAAGGCACATTAATACGCCAGCAAGACCAAAGCTCATAAACAAGGTCAGTGGAAAAGCAGCTCCCTGCTTGGCAACTTGTTTAAATAAAATATCAATAACGCCGTAACCCACCCAGACCCCAAGCAACCAAAGCCCTACCGGAACCTTGGCCAAACCTATCCTTTGGCTCATATTAACTCTAGAGTAAATAGAGTTGGTTGCATTGGCTTTTTCAGGCGTTCGATATACCAAAGCCACTAAGGCTAGGAAGCCCAGAAAGATGCCCCATGTACGCTGCAAAGTGAGCACTTCACCAAATAAGGCAAAAGCAGCCACAATGGGAATAATCAGCGATAAGCGTTGGGCAGCATCACTCGCAATAATGCCAACAGATTCAATAGCCCGGCCTAAAATAACAAACACCAACGGCAATAAGATACCCAATAGCAGTATAATGCCCCAAGCTGCATTTAAGTCTGCTGTTGCACTCAAGTCAGGCTTTAATAACGTCCAGGTTAAAAAAAAGGCCACCGGATACCCTGCCATTATGGTTTGACGGATATCTATTTGATGCTGGCGTAAGACTTTGAGTAGTACCGAAACCGCTACGCTACAAAGCACAGCGATGACCAGATAGCTCATAATTAAATCATCCTTAAATCGAATGTAACAATATATTACATGATAAACTATATTTTTGCTGAAGCGATTGTATAAAGTGCGATAAAGCGGATGATTATCATTTTTTTCCCACTTTATTTTTGATTTTGCTTGAATAGCAACACTGCCTATCCATACTGATAATAAAGCTCATTAATTCTGACACCTAAAATAACTATAATTAGTAATAACTGCCTATGAATAAGTTTTTCAATTTTTTCGAGACCCGGCTATCTGCCTTCCCGGAAAACACAATTCCTCTGCCCAAAGAGGGCTTGTTTAAATTCCTGTGGGCCTGTACTTATGGCCTTCGCAAATGGTTGGTACTTTTTATGGTACTGACGGCCGGTATCGGGGTCTATGAAGCGTTGCTGTACGCTTGGATTGGAGATCTTGTTGACTGGATGGGAAGCTATACCCCGGCCACGCTTTGGGCAGAAAAAAGTGCTACCTTAAAGCTGATGTTTGCGGTCTTGGTACTGAGCCCTTTTTGGGTGGGCTTAGCCTCCTTAGTTCACTTTCAGGTTATCCAAGGGGTGTTCCCTATGCAAATGCGCTGGCGTTTTCACAAGCGCATGCTGGGCCAGTCCATGGAGTTTTATCAAAACGAGTTTTCTGGACGTGTATCTGCCAAAGTTATGCAGACCGCTCTGGCCGTAAGAGATACCGTAATTACCGTCGTCGATATGATGACTTATGTGTTGGTATTCTTTGTCACCAGTGGCATCATACTGTTTCAGCTCGATAGCTTATTACTTATTCCGTTTGCCCTGTGGCTGGTGATGTTTGGAGCAACCTTATGGTACTTTTTACCCAAGCTGCGACAGACGGCCAGTACCCAAGCCAATGCTCGAGCACTTATGACCGGTCGTATCACCGATGCTTATGCCAATATTATGACGGTTAAGCTATTTAGCCACTCACAGCGTGAGCTTAGCTATGCTAAGTCAGCGATGAAGCAATTTTTGGGAACGGTACATGCTCAGATGCGTTGGGTGACTGTTCTCGAGTTTGTGAATCACTTGGTAAGTGTGACCTTAATCGGTAGTACCGCAGCCATTGGTTTATATCTATGGCAAAGAGGGGATGTCGGTGTTGGTGCCCTCGCGATGGCCACAGCCATGGCACTGCGTTTAAACAGCATGACCCACTGGATTATGTGGCAGATGGCGACCTTATTTGAAAGTATCGGTACCGTTCAAGATGGTATTCGCACTTTATCAACGCCACAAAAAGTAGTGGATGCACCTGACGCTAAAGAGTTAACCATCAATGAAGGTCATATTAAGTTTGAAAAGGTAGACTTCGGCTATGAAGGCAGTGGCAAAGCCAACATGGGGCTTAAAGTTGCGACCGAAGAGGACAAGCTGGATGATGATAATTTAACTGGCTCACTTAGTGGCAGCCTGCCTAACCCAAACTATGTCAAACTACTCGACAACTTTAATCTAGATATTAAACCCGGTGAGAAGATAGGTTTAGTGGGTCGCTCTGGCGCGGGTAAATCGACATTGGTTAATTTATTGCTGCGCTTTTTCGATGTGGATTCAGGCCGAATTACTATCGACAATCAAGCGATACACGAAGTTACCCAAGAGAGTCTACGCCGTCAAATTGGTATGGTGACTCAGGACACTTCCTTGCTACACCGAACCGTTCGTGAAAACATCGCTTATGGTCGCCCCACTGCGACAGATGAAGAGATTATTGCAGCTTGTAAAGAAGCACAGGCTTGGGAGTTTATCGAAGAGCTCCATGACGCCAAAGGTAATACTGGCCTTGATACCCAAGTAGGTGAGCGTGGAGTTAAGCTTTCAGGCGGTCAACGTCAACGCATTGCTATCGCCCGTGTGATGCTAAAAAATGCGCCTATTTTATTGCTTGATGAGGCGACCAGTGCCTTAGACTCTGAGGTGGAGCATGCCATTACCGAAAGTCTAAACAGCATGATGACGGGTAAAACGGTTATCGCCATTGCACATAGATTATCTACCATTGCCGCTCTAGATCGCTTGGTAGTTATGGACAAAGGCCGTATTATTGAGCAAGGCAGTCATGAAGAGCTATTGGCTAAAAATGGGGTTTATGCTGGACTATGGGAGCGTCAAAGTGGCGGATTTTTAGGGGATGATGACTTAGAAGATCTTTAAACCTTGTTTCGCATTTTAATTGGAAGAGGATGTGATTAGTAAATGAAAGTAACTCAAGTTAATACGTTTCAGAAATATGAAAAGGATATTCAATTAGACAACCAGCAAGCTCGCTACTATGACTTTTCAGACTTAGAGTCATCAGAAGCTGCTAATGATAAGCCCACCGCTCACTTTTATGGTGGCAACGGCTTTGTTGCTGGCGCTTATCAACCTTTGTTTACTGAGCTTAGCCAGCAGTTTAATGTAATTAGCTTAGCCATGCGTGGCTACTGGCCAGACTTACCAAGTGCTAAGGTAATGACGCGTGAGCAAGATGCAGACTGGCTGATTGAGTTTCTGGAGCGTACTCAAGGTGGACCTGTCATCGGAATTGGTCACTCACAAGGGGCTACGGCGACTGCGATGGCTGCCGCCAAAAGACCCGACCTATTTTCAGCCCTGTACTTAATTGATCCAGTTACTTTTACTAGAAAGCAATCTTTGCTATTTAACCGTATTCCACGCCTAATCCTGCAAACCCAGGAGCCTTTTAAGAGCACGAGGGTTAAGCCTGCTGACTGGAGCAGTGTCGAAGCTTATTATCAAAGCTTACGTCAAAATCGAGCCTACAAACGTATTAGCGATGATCATTTAAAAATCTTTGCTCAAAATAGTTTAGTGGCCAAAGACGAAGGGCAATCCGGATATAGTTTATTGTTTAAGCCTAAACAAGAGCTTGCCAGCTACTTTGGTACCCCTTACGTCACCCCCGCTTTAAAAAAACTTAATAAGAAAAAAGTCCCTTATTACTTGATACTGGCTAAGCCCTCTATCTTTAATAGCAATAAAGTGCGCCAAAGCTGGAAAGGTCTGGTGCCTATCCAAAACAGAATTGTTCTGTCGGACTATGGCCATCTTCTTCCCATAGAAGCCCCTAAGGCTTGTGCCGAAGTCATTGTTAACTTTGAGCAGTCACGGATCAAATAACCCATAAAGTTTATTGGCTAGGCAGGGGATAAAAGTCTTTTTTATCCCCTGCCCTGATATTATGGAGCTGCTGATATGGATTTGTTTGCCCCACAACCTACCGATAACTTGTTACCTTGTGACGGCATAGTAAATGACTTAGGCATCATGTTGTCAGACGATCGGGCCTTATATCAGCAGCTATTGGACAAGTTGCCTTGGCAATCAGACCAAGTCACTTTATTTGGTAAAACCCATATTACCACCCGTAAAATTGTGTGGATGGGTGATACGTCTAGTGGCTCAGACCAAGCTTTAACCTATACTTATTCAGGGCATACCCGCCCTATTCAGCCTTGGCACTCGTCTGTGTTTCACGTGAAACAGCTCATTGAACAGCGACTACTTGAGCTTGGTATTGCTGCCCAATTTAACAGTTGTCTGCTTAATTATTACCCGAGTGGTGAGGACGGCATGGGTTATCATGCTGATGATGAGCCGGAGCTAGGACATCAGCCGATTATCGCTTCATTATCTTTAGGGGCTACTCGTAAGTTTGTCTTTAAGCACAAGGCTCATAATAAAAAGACTCAAGATAAAGTCGAGCTCTATCTTGAGTCAGGGCAACTGGTGGTGATGCGTGGCGACACCCAGCAATACTGGAAGCACAGCATCACCAAAACCAAAAAAGTCGATGAAGGTCGAATAAGCTTAACTTTTCGCCATATGCTTAATCACCCGTAAATTACTTATCAGCCAATCAGGCAATCAGGCTCTTACTTTTAGGTGCTGCTGCCATTGAGCGGTGCTTAAACCTCAAGCACAATCTTACCAAAGGTATCACCGATCTCTAATGACTGATGGGCGTCAGCGGTTTTCGCTAATGGGTACGTCTTCTGGATATGTAACTTTAGCTTGCCCTCTGCCACTTGCTTCAGCACATCGCTCAAGTCTTCAGCGTTTGGCTTGGCAATAAAGCCTTCTACTTGTAGGTTTTTATCAGCGCCAGCCTCTTTTAGCGCCTCAGCCCAAATGGAAGGCAACACCACAACGCGCCCTCCTGCTTTCACCACGGCCAATGCTTTTTTACCAGCGTCGCCGCCCACTAAATCTAGTAGAAGATCTGCATTTAGCTCTGGAAAGGTCTCTTCTTTGGTGTAATCAATCCAGCCTTCTAGCTTATTCACATCAATTAAGTTACCTATCTTCTGATACTTATCAGCAGAGCAAATCAGCGTTAACTTAATATTTTTTTCATCAATAGCATTGATAAGCATTTGCAGAGTGAGATGACCCACACCACCGGCTGGTGCACTCATCACCACATGCTCGCCTGCTTTAATATCTGCAAAATCAATCATTTGCTTAGCCGTCGTTCCTACACAAGGTAATGCGCCAGCTGTTTTAATATCTACCTTCTCAGGTACTTTGGTAAGTAGCTGAGCATCGACTGTATTGTACTGGGCATAGCAGCCACCTTTAAAGTTAAGCGCCGCCACTTTATCACCCACTTGGAAGTCAGCTACGTTACTGGCAACGACTTCTCCGGCCATATCAAAACCTAGGATTGCTGGTTGATTATTCGAAAATTGGTTGTCTTTGATATTTTGAGCACCCCAGCCTAGACCTTGGCGGGTTTTATAGTCCACTGGGTTAATTCCAGCATAAGCAATTTTGACCAGAACCTCGCCTTCTTTAGGCGTAGGAACTGCGGCATCTGTGTGGTGCTGTAAGACCTCTGCCTCACCGAATTCCGTTATGGTGATGGCTGATTGAGTTTTAGGTAAGTTTTGGTTAGATGACATAACACGCTCCTTGTTGTAATGAGACAAAAAATAGATTTCATTCTAGTCTAGCATACTGTTGGTGTGTCAAGTTTAGTCCAAGCAAAGCTTAATTGTCTTCTAGCACACCTTGACTTCCTCCCCTCGCTAAACCGAGGCGATTCCTACAGCTAGACGGTCAAGCCCGACCGCAAGGATGTTCTTAGCAGCATTGATATCTCTATCATGCCATGTGCCACACTTAGCACAAGTCCATCCTCTTATTCGCAAACCTGCTCTACCTTTTGGACTACTGTCACTTATTTTATGGCAGCACGAGCAGGTCTGGGTAGTGTAACTCTCATTTACGATCTCAAACTGACAACCTGCATGCTTGCATTTATATTCCAGTTGTCGTTTAAGTTCAAACCATCCGGCATCGTATGTCGATTTAGCTAGATTGGTTTTTTTAGTTTAGGACTTACGCAAAACCAGAGATATATTGCCAACCTAAAGCATAGCGTAGTACCATAATAGTCATGAAGAAGCCTAAAATAACCCGACTAGATTATTG
>NZ_FUGD01000153.1 GCF_900162815.1 Psychrobacter pasteurii
AGCATGCAGGTTGTCAGCTTGAGATCGTAAATGAGAGTTACACTACCCAGACCTGCTCGTGCTGCCATAAAATAAGTGACAGTAGTCCAAAAGGTAGAGTAGGTTTGCGAATAAGAGGATGGGCTTGTGCTGAGTGTGGCACATGGCATGATAGAGATATCAATGCTGCTAACAACATCCTTGCGGTCGGGCTTGACCGTCTAGCGGTAGGAATCCCCTCGGTTTAGCGAGGGGAGGAAGTCAACTTGAATATATTATTGTTATTTCGATAAAAATCTTAAGTAGAAGATTTTGCTTTCATGATTAACAACTTTAATCCGCCTTGTGTTTTTATGTCAAGGTGATCATAAGCTGAGGCTGTACACGATAAAAAGTGTTATCAAACAGGTAAATAGGTTATGAAACGTAAAGCCATTGTAATAGGCGCAACAGGGTTAGTGGGCAAAAAACTAGTAAGCCAACTAAACTTAATGTATGACAGTCTGATTATTGTCGCTAGAAAACCGCCAAAGCACATGTCGGCTCAAATGCAGTTTTATCAGCTAGGGGATTTCAACAACCTAGAAGAAACACTGGGCAATATCTCTATTGGTCCAGATACAGACGCTTTTAGCTGTTTGGGAACCACAAAGAAGCAAGCAGGAAGTGATGAAGACTTTAAGCGAATTGATTACGATTACAATTTAAATTTTGCCAAAGCTTGTCATCAAAAAGGGGTGCAAAGATTTTTCATCTTATCTGCTCTAGGGGCAGATGCTAATAGCCGCTTCTTTTATAACCGAGTAAAAGGGGAACTTGAAGAGTCTTTAGTAGAGGTGGGTTTTAATGATTTGGTGATCTTCCAACCCTCTTTATTACTAGGTAAGCACAAAGGCCGTGTTTTAGAAAATACAGCTCAAAGAGCGTATAAACTTATCGCACCTTTGGTTCCCAAAACCATGCGCTCACGACCTATTGAAGCTGAGCGTGTGGCTGCAGCGATGGCGTTGACGGCACAAAATATTTACGAGCGTCATAAGGTGTCAGGCATAGAGGACGATAAAAAGAAAGTTACCGTCATTGACAATAAACAAATGCTTGCGATGACTCTGTTAAAGTCTTAAGCTAATCAGACTTATGTAGCGTTTTATTAGCCAGTAATAATTAAGGGAATAACACCATGACTGAGATGACCAAAACCAACTTCGTAACTTGTGATTTACTAGATGCTAACCCAGAAAGCCAAGTGTGCTTACCTAATATAGAAGGTAAATCTTTTTATAGCTTTGGTGGCAAGGATAAATTCTGCGGTGAGATTGTTACCGTTAAGTGCTTTGAGGACAATAGCCGAGTTAAAGAGCTTCTTAATTCTGAAGGTCGTGACAGTAATGGTGAAGGTAAAGTCTTAGTGGTAGATGGTGGTGGCTCTATGCGCTGTGCCTTGTTGGGCGATATGATTGCTCAATCTGCCATTGATAATGGCTGGGCCGGTGTGGTGGTATATGGCTGTGTGCGTGATGTAGATGATATGGCCCAAATGGATATTGGCGTTATGGCATTAGGCTGCATTCCTCGCAAATCAACCCGCCGCGGCGAAGGTCAGACCGACTTAGAAATTAGCTTTGGCGATTTGACCTTAAACTCAGGCATGTATGTTTATGCGGATAACAACGGTATCATCGCTAGCGAAAAGCCATTGATTTAACTTATCGTGCTGACATCTCCACCTATAATCTTTGATTTAGGTGGAGATGTCAGCACGGGCGAGCTAGTCAGGACGTTCTTGTTTTTCGATATACTGCCTAATGGTATCAATGGTAGCACCGCCAGTGGTCAGCAAACAATATGCCCTAGTCCAAAGTACAGGCTTCCAGTAAAACTCTGCCAAATGCTTCGCAAATGCCTTTCTCATCAAACGGCTAGTTACTGTTTTTAGATTGTTGATACACTTACTTGGCATGATATTGGGGTGCATATCAAGCAGTAAATGCACATGGTCGGATGCGCCTTGAAACTCTAACAGCTCAACTTCCCATTTTTGACAGAGGTTCGTTATGATTTCTTTTAGCCTATCAAGCATA
>NZ_FUGD01000217.1 GCF_900162815.1 Psychrobacter pasteurii
CTTTCCCGTTTGTCTTGTGCTTAGGTATTTGATAGCAGACTTTTTAAAAGGTATCTAACCCAGTGATTTTCGTTTGGCATCAGGACGGTTGCTGCGCCAGCTAAGTTTGGCTTTCTTAAATTGTTTTCTGGCCTTGGCGTGAGTCTCATTGATAGCTTGTAAGGTCTGACTGTGTAATCCTAAATATTCACCGCTACCTTTGGTGTACTGGTTTAAATCATAGGCTGAAAAGTACTTACCGGTACGTTTTAGATGC
>NZ_FUGD01000052.1 GCF_900162815.1 Psychrobacter pasteurii
TTGAACTTAAACGACAACTGGGATATAAATGCAAGCATGCAGGTTGTCAGCTTGAGATCGTAAATGAGAGTTACACTACCCAGACCTGCTCGTACTGCCATAAAATAAGTGACAGTAGTCCGAAAGGTAGAGCAGGCTTGCGAATAAGAGGATGGGCTTGTGCTGAGTGTGGCACATGGCATGATAGAGATATCAATGCTGCTAAGAACATCCTTGCGGTCGGGCTTGACCGTCTAGCTGTAGGAATCCCCTCGGTTTAGCGAGGGGAGGAAGTCAAGACTGCATAACAATTTAATTGCAGCAGTCTAGGGTAAACCTGATTTATAGCTTATTGAGCTATTAGGTTTTACCACGGTAAGTAATACGACCTTTGGTTAAGTCGTATGGAGTCATCTCAACTTTAACCTTATCACCGGTTAAAATACGGATGTAGTGTTTGCGCATTTTACCTGAAATATGGGCAATAATCTCATGTCCATTTTCAAGGCGCACTTTGAAAAGTGTATTAGGAAGGGTGTCAATGACTTCGCCTTCAAATTCAATAATGTCGTCTTTTTTTGCCATAATTATTTGGGTTAACCCGTTCAAAAAGAATTGTAGGCAGTCATTATACGCAAATTCTAATCATTAAGCAAATTTTAAGGACTAATGACTTGATAAAGCCGGTTTAATTTGCTAGTTACCTAAAATTTACTCGGCTAAGTTCAACCATTGTGGGGCCAAAGGAAGTTTAGGTAGCAGTTGTTGATACGGCTCAGGATAGTAGGCATTGATAAAATATAGCCCATCTGGTGAGGCGGTCGGCGGAGCAATAGTGCGGTCTTTGGCCTGCAAAATACGCAAGTAATCCTCAGGCTGTAATTCGCCCTTACCAATGGCGAATAGAGTGCCCATAAGGTTTCTGACCATGTGATGCAAAAACCCATCAGCTTGAATATCAAACACGATAAACTGCCCATGCTCAAATAGTTTGGCATGATGAATATTACGTACGGGCTGATTGGATTGACAGGCAGCAGCTCGAAAGCTACTAAAATCATGAGTGCCGACAATGTGCTCGGCAGTTTGCTGCATCAAGGCCAAATCAAGTGGCTCATGAATGTGGGTAACCAAATGATTAAGCATGGCCGGTCGCTGTGGCTGATTTAAAGTGATATAGCGATAGCGACGAGCGATAGCACCAAAGCGGGCATGAAACTCATCAGGCATCGGCTGTATCCAGCGTATGGCAATGTCATCAGGCAATAAGCTGTTAGCGCCGCGAAGCCAGTTATAAATACCGCGCTTGGCACTGGTTCTAAAATGAGCGAGCATATTGCCCCCGTGCACGCCAGCATCTGTGCGACCTGCTGCCACAACCTCGATGGGCTCATTGGCAATTTTGCTGAGCGTCTCTTCCACCACCTGCTGCACACACAACACCTCTTGCTGTCGCTGCCAACCTCGATAGTTAGCCCCATTAAACTCGATACCCAGGGCATAAGTTTGTAAGGGGTTAGTAGCTTGAGCAGGGGTGTCAGTCACGGAGTCAGAGGGTTCGATATTAGAGGTCATGAATTTAGCCAAAGTTGAAGTATCAAAAATAGTAAGCACTACATAAGTAAAAAATAGTAAGCACTAAACAAGTAAACAGTTAAATAAGTCCTAAACGAGTCAGTACTACAAAGTTCAGGGCATATTATAAGGGCTTACTGACTTTGATTGAAATGAAGTTACTTACTGTTTACCAACACTATAGCTCCAACGTTGGCGACGACGAGCAGGGGTATCAAAGGCCAAGTGTAACCAAAGTAGGCGGGCATAGACAGCAGGGACGGTCAATCGGCCAGCAGAAAATACGTGATGCTCATACTGCCAGCTGCCTGCCGCATAAGCTTCACTTACGCCGCCATAAGGGCACTGAGTGGTACAAACTACGATGTGACCATGCTGATAAAGCTTATCCAAAGTTTGAGCCAGCTGCTCACTAAAGGGAATGTTACCGGCCCCAAAACCCATGAGTATGATGCCCGTAGGAGGCAACTCAATGAGCGCAGTCAATTGAGAACTTAACCACTCGCCACTATTAGGAACACAATAAATAGTAGGAATAATAGCCGCTTTGGCTTGGGAAGTAATGACTTCTAGTTTGGCTTGAGTGTCTTCTATCCAGTTGCGTCGGCGGGCTGTGGGTAGCGACTTCAGATAACTATTGGCAGGATAGCCAGCACGAGTATGACCGGTAAATGCCATTAAATCATGACTGTGAATTTTTTGAACGGTTTGTGCCGGCCATGATTCACCAGCGAAGGTCACAAATACACCTGACTCTCCGTGAGCGGCCAAACCAATAGCGTCCGATAGATTGCCCCAAGCATCACTATGAGGGTCAATATTGTAATTGTGAATGTCGTTGGCATCAAATAAAGGACGCATGCTTGCGGTAAGTGCCAACGAGACATCAGATCCGGCAAAAGCTTCTGCCAAAAACGAACCCAAGTAGCTAAGGGTATCTGTCCCAGTGATTAGCAAAAAATGGCGATAGCCTTGGGCATACCGGTTTAAAATTAACTGAAAGAAGTGACTGAAATCTGAAGGTGACAGCTGACTGCTGTCTTTTACACAACTATTTTCTAAAACCTCTATATTGCTGGTCAGGTTTTGTCTGACCTTATCCATTAACAAAGGCAAAAAAATCGTTGCTGGCAAGGCTGATAAAGGTTTTCCATAGCTGCCAAAAGTCCCGCCGGCATAGATAAGTTGCACTTTGTTGGAAGTGGCTTGATTTAGATTATGGCCGGTTGAGCTGTCTGTTTTATTTTCTGTCATGATAAAAGTCTACAAATAGCTTTGAGTGTTAGATTTTGGGCATAAAGTATTATTTAGGAAGTGCTATATAAAGACACCTCCAGAAATTAATACAAGCGATCAAGTAGCGACTGAGCAAATGCTTTTTGTTCGGCAGTACCTTGACCTTCAATTACTTCTTGCACCAAGCGTTTGGCACTATCGTATTCTCCCACATCTAAGTATTGCTGGGCTAAATCTAAAGTTAACTGCACGCTGTCTAACTGTTTAATAAAGTCGAAAGCCTGCATACTGTCTTCAGTTTCAGTTTCAGTTTCAGTTTCAGTTTCAGTTTCAGTTTCAGTTTCAGCCAATAAACTCTCAGGAGCCACTTCCTCTTCAGGCTGAATAGCAGCAGCCTGACGCTCCTCAGGGCTTTGAATCTTAATAGGAGCTAGGGTAAAAATACTGGTTTTTGGCAGTTGATTTTCTACTGAGCTGGTTTTATTCTCTGGCTCTGGCTCTGGCTCTGGCTCTGGCTCTGGCTCTGGCTCTGGCTCTGGCTCTGCGATAACTTCTGCTTCTGGTTCTTCAACCAAGTCCACTTGTTTAAATAAGTCTTCTTCTAACTCGGGGCCTGCTTCGTCCAACATCTGTTGTAATTCATCTTCATCCAACAAAGGTTGTTCGGTTGTCTCAGCCGGATCCAGTTCAGCTTGAGGCGTCTCGGGCAGCTCGTTTTCAACTGCGTTAGAAGCTGAAGTTACTGTTTCGGCCTCCTCATTTTGCTCCAAGGGTTGTTGACTGTTTAGCTGGTCAGTATTGCCATTGGTGCTGACATAGGTCGCCCGTGCTTGAGGTTTATTAACATCGGCATTATTATTGGGGTTAGGCTGTTTATTAGGTTTGGCCAGTTCTCGGGATTTGGTGGCCGAGCTTTCACTGCGAAAAATAATGAAAAATAAAACAATTAACAACAGGATAACAATAAGGGCAATAATGACTCTTAAGCTCATAGAAGGTTCCTCGCCTTACTGATAGGCTCATTAATGAGAGCAGACAGACGATGTTATAAAATAAAAAAAAGGGCAAGCCGCCGTAATTAATCATGCCTAATAAAAGGCTGCCTTGCTTTTATAACAAAGTAAACTTGTGATTACTAGCAAATTTTAAAATTAGCTGAGCGTTGTTTGTCGAATGTCCCCCGTTGATTTGACGGCAATGGTATAATTATCGATATTCATGAACATATATTTAAATAAGTGAATTTTTGCTTATTTCAATTCTTAATTCTGTACGTTTTAACTAACCCCTTCATTTTGAATCTATAACTCTGAGTTAATGCTATGCAATTTACCCTACACAAAACTGCCGCGGGCGAATCACGTGCGCGCCGAGGCACCGTCACTCTTGCTCACGGCGAGATTAGAACCCCAGCTTTCATGCCGGTTGGTACTTATGGCACGGTTAAAGGCATGTTGCCCCGTGACATCGAAGACATTGGTGCTGATATTATCTTAGGTAATACCTTCCACTTATGGCTGCGTCCTGGTACTGAAGTGATTGATAAATTTGGTGGTTTACATCAGTTTATGAACTGGAATAAGCCTATTTTGACCGACTCAGGCGGCTTCCAAGTGTTCAGTCTGGGTGCCATGCGTAAAATTACCGAAGAGGGCGTGGCGTTCAAATCACCCATTGATGGTGCTAAAGTATTCTTATCGCCTGAAAAATCAATGCAAATTCAGTACTCATTAAACTCTGACATCGTCATGCAGTTTGATGAATGTACACCATATCCGGCCACCTATTCTGAAGCCCAGAAGTCACTTGAGCTGTCACTACGCTGGGGTCAGCGCTGCGTGGATGAGCATAACAAGCTAGGCAATACCAACGCATTATTTGGTATTGTGCAGGGCAGTATGTATGAAGATTTGCGTCGTCAGTCGATGGAAGGTCTGCTAGACATTGGCTTTGACGGTTATGCCATTGGTGGTCTATCAGTGGGTGAGCCTAAAGAAGAGATGATCAGCGTCTTAAACTACATGCCTGAGCTGATGCCTGCGGACAAACCTCGCTACTTAATGGGTGTGGGTAAGCCAGAAGACATCTTAGAAGCGGTGCGCCGTGGCGTAGATATGTTCGATTGCGTAATGCCGACTCGTAACGCGCGTAATGGTCATTATTTCGTGACGGGTAATGAAGAAAACCAAGGTATTGTGCGTATTCGTAATAGTCAATACCGTGAAGATATGGGCCCACTAGATCCAGAATGTGACTGCTACTGTTGCCAAAACTTCACCCGCGCTTACTTGTATCATCTGAACAAGTGTAAAGAGATGCTGGGCGCACAGTTAGCGACCATTCATAACCTGCGTTACTATCAGCGCTTGATGCAAGGTATTCGTGATGCGATTGATAATGATACCTTTGACGAATTTGTGGCTGATTTTTATCAAAAACGTGGTCAAGACGTTCCGCCACTTGAGTTAAAATAAGCCAACAAACTGCTTAAAATTGAATAGTAAATGATGCCCTTTAATCTAATGATTGGAGGGCATTTTTTATACCTATATATGGTGAGTAGGCTGCTATCACTATGTATGGTTTGGCGTTGTCTGTCATAAAGTTATCTATATATAGGGGTGTATACAGTTCAGCGGATACATATAACTCAGAGGACCCAAGCCCAACTGGTATACAATGAAGGCTGTAGTAGATCAATATAAGGACATAACCATGATCTGTTTAGCCCGTTCAAAAATGATGTCAGCACGCCTCTTATCTCAAGTCAGTCTGTTCTCACTCGTCACTGCTGCCTCTTTGATCACCGTGCAGCATGCTTCAGCCAGCTCCTATCAGCAAGTCTATGATGTGGTGTTTAATGAAGCACTGCAGCCTGAGGTAAGTGGTGAGAAAATTGACTCTGAAATTCAACAAGAATTGGCGGTATATGAAGCAGGACAATTGCCTGCCTATAAGGTTAGCTCACGTCAATTTACCAAAAAGGTCAGGGAAAAACTGGCGAGCCGATCAGAGCAAACCTTAAATGACGAGGCTGACTATTACGAACGACTAGATAAGCTGGTGCATAGCAATGGCATCTGTATGGCAGGCACGTGGCAGATAACCGAATCGGGTAAAAACGGCGAAGGTCAACCCTACACCGGTATGTTTGCTAAAGATGCTAAGTCACTGTTTATCGGGCGTTTATCCGTGGCGTTATCGGATACCAAACAAGGCGAACACCAAGCATTCGGCATGGCTGGCAAGATATTTGGCACCAATGACCCCACACAGAATGTTACTACCGAGAGCTTTTTTGTCGCTGATGTATTGACCGGTGCTCGTAGAGATAGCGTGTTTGTCGCTCCTTTGACCAACAAGCCTAAAATCGGATTTCGCTTTAGTGTTTTGAGTTTGGAATTAAAAATTGGCCCGATATTTTCTAAAGCTGATAAAGACGCGGGTATGCGGCCGATAAACGGTATTGCCCAGATGGGTTTGACCGCGGATGCCAATCCAGTTTCACCGAAATATATGATGCTGTCGCCGATAAAACCGGTGAATTATCAGATAAATCCAGGCGTTGATTTTCGTCAGGAGTTTGCTTTAACTCCACAAGAGAGTGCGAAAAATATCACCCGTGATTTTGCGATATATGTTTCGGAAACGGCCACGAAGCCAGAAGATAACGGCTGGCAGCATATTGGTTATATCAAAGCGGATAAAACAGCGGTGTCTTATGGCTGTGATCGTCAACTGCACTTTGCGCATCCAAAAGTGTCTTAATGTTTTGAAAGTAAAAAAGCAGAGTCATTTGACTCTGCTTTTTTGTGGTTATTGAAGGTTTTATTGAACAAAGGCGATTTAACCAAACTTACTTAAGCAACTCAACCAACTGCTCCAAATATTGCCCATCGACTTCATCAAACGTTGCTAGTTGATCCGAATCAATGTCCAACACAGCGGTAATCTCGCCGGCTTCATTTCTTACCGGAACCACAATCTCTGACTGTGATAGAGACGAGCAAGCAATGTGATTCGGATGAGCATTCACATCATCGACAATTTGAGTTTTTCCTGTTGCCCAAACTTCACCGCACACACCTTTGCCATGATTGATACGAGTGCACGCCAGTGGTCCTTGGAATGGGGCAAGGATTAGCTGATTCGACTCAGTATCAACTCGATAAAACCCAATCCAAAACCAGTTAAAGGTGTCTTTTAACAAGGCCGTTAGGTTAGCCATATTAGCAATTAAATCACTTTCACTGCTTAAAATGGCTTCGGCTTGCTTAAGGAGCAGCTCGTATTTTTCGGCTTTGGTGGCAGTGGCATCAACGGGAGTAAGAGTATGCATGGCGGTATCTCATTTGTTATACCCCGTCACAACAATGGAACGGGGTTAGGGTATTTATAAAGGTCTACATAAATCATAAATAGTGTGTTATTAGCGATGATTATGACTCGTTTCGCTCAAGCAACATGGCATCACCATAACTAAAGAAGCGGTACTTTTGAGCAACGGCATGTTCATAAGCCTGCTCGATAGGGGCTTTACCGGCAAAGGCAGAGACCAACATTAGTAGCGTTGATTTGGGTAAGTGAAAGTTGGTCAACAGCTTATCAATCACGCCAAACTTAAAGCCAGGATAGATAAAGATATCGGTATCGCCAGACCAAGCAGAAACCTCGCCTTGGTCATTGGCCGTCTTTTGATACGCGGTCTCAAGTACGCGGGTCACTGTGGTGCCAATGGCAATCACTTTATTGCCGTTTTGATGGGTTTGATTAATCAAATCTGCGGTGTCTTGCGGCAAGTTGGCATACTCGCTGTGCATGGTGTGATTGAGTAAATTGTCGGTCTTTACCGGCGCAAAGGTGCCAGCGCCAACGTGCAAGGTGACATAAGCGGTGTTAACGCCTTTATCGGCCAGTTGCTGCAACACTTTATCATCAAAGTGCAGGCTCGCTGTCGGAGCAGCCACGCTGGCAAGTTTGGTCGGGTCATGAAACACGGTTTGATAACGCACATTGTCAGTTTCATCGGCATGACGTTCAAAGTACGGCGGAATTGGCAATTCACCATACTGCTCTAAGTCCGGCAGGATTGGATTTTTGAAACTTAAAATAAATAGGTTTTCATGACGGCCAATCATCACACATTCTATATGGCCATCACCTAATAAAAGCGTCTGCCCTAACTTTGGCGCCTTGCTGGCACGCACATGGCATAACGCCACATTATCAAAGCTTTGTCCGTTCTCATCAGTAGTGAACTCAACATCATCGGTCAGTCTTTCAACCAAAACTTCTACTTTGCCACCGGTGTCTTTTTGGCCAAATAAGCGTGCTTTCATCACCTTTGTATCGTTAAACACAATCAAGTCACCTGCGTCTAAAAGATCAGGCAAGTCAGCGAAGTTTTTGTCCTGAATATCAGCAGTGCCATCCGTTTGCGCCATATTAGAAGCAGGCAAATACATCAGGCGTGACGCACTGCGCTCAGCCAGGGGATAACGGGCAATATATTCATCGGGTAGCTCATAATCATAATCAGCAACACTGAGATAGCCTTCTGTTTCGGTGATGTTGGTTGTCATATTGTTTGAGCTGTCGAGTTGATTTTGAGGGGTAGGCTGAGTCATAAGAGGTCTTTAATCGGTTCAAAATAAGAAGAGGGTCTGCTGCAAGCCAAGGCTGCGCGCAATGGGGAGTAGTTTAACAGAAATGCGAGTTTTTTGAGTTGGGTTTTAGCTCAGTTTGGGTTGCTGTGATTGTTTATTCATTGGCTATTAAGTGGCTGTTAGTTATCGATAAACTGTTGTTATGCATTATGAGCTAACACTACAAGCCAAACAAATCAGGCTGAGTGTTTAGGTCATCTAGACTGGTAAGATTGGAGTAGGTGACCCCGACCAAACGAATGGGCAGATGACGCGGGGCATCGGCGAGCAGTTTTTGTAGCCAATAATGTGCAGATTCGGCAGTAGGAAATGGCGTGTTCAAGGTATGTGAACGGGTAATCTGAGTAAAGTCAGCGTATTTTATTTTCAGAGTAATGGTATGGCCACGCCGTCCTTTTTTGGTCAGCTGCTCAAAAGCATCAGCGTTTTGTTCAAATATTTGCACTAACAGGCTTTCAGTATCGCTCAAGTTATCGCGGAAGGTAGTCTCTGAGCCGACTGATTTGTGTTTTCGTTCGGCTTTGACCGGTCGTGTGTCATTACCGTGGGCAATTTCGGAATAAAAGCGGCCGCGTTTGCCAAACTCATATTCTAAGGTGTCCACCGGCGTTGCGCGCAAATCTGCGCCAGTGTAAATACCCATTTCATGCAGGCGCTTGGCGGTGGCCTTGCCGATACCGTGGAAGCGCTCGATAGGGAGTGTGGCAATAAAGGCATCGGCCTGATCGGGAGTGATGACGGCAATGCCATTGGGTTTGTTAATGTCAGAGGCAATCTTGGCGAGCATTTTGTTAAAAGACACACCGGCTGAAGCGCGCAGTTGGGTCTGCTCATAAATTTGTGCCCGTAGCCAGTTTGCCATCAATGTGGCCGAGCCGTGATGTTCTTTAATCCCAGTGACATCCAGATAGGCCTCATCGAGTGATAACGGCTCGACCAAATCGGTCAGACTGAGCATAATCTCGCGGATTTGTTGACTGACCTGACGATACACCTCAAAGCGGGGACGTACGAATATCGCCTCAGGACAGCGCCGTTTTGCCTCATAGCAAGACATGGCCGAGCGCACGCCAAATTTGCGAATCTCATAACTGGCAGCAGCCACCACACCGCGGCCGCTGGGGTCACCGCCGACCACCAACGGCTTACCGCGCAGCTGTGGGTTATCACGCTGCTCGACACTGGCATAAAACGCATCCATATCTAGATGAATGATCTTGCGCTGCGGTTGGGTGTCTTGGATTAGGCTTTTGATAGTGGACTGGCTCATACCGCTATTATATAGGTTTGGCTAACGGGTCGCATTGGGTGTTGATTTGAGAGCGGGTTTGGGATATTACAGTATGCGAATGGATGAGGTCTTTAAAGTATCGCTGTATTGATAATTTAATTCATTATATATAATCTTTAAAAACATAACGATTGGTTGATAATCGATTTTGACAGTCATTTAATGCTTATAATACATATAGAATAATACTTAAAGGTGTTGATTAAAACAATTAGGAGTTTGAACTTAATGAAACAACTGAAAGTAGCGGCGGCAATTATTATAAATAACGGTAAAATACTTTGTGTCCAAAGAGGGCTTAATAAATTTGACTATATTTCAGAAAAGTTTGAATTTCCTGGAGGAAAGATTGAAGCAGGCGAATTGCCATCAGATACGGTAGTCAGAGAGATTCATGAAGAGTTAGAAATGAATATTGCTGTTGAACAAGACTTTTTAACTGTTAATCATGAGTACCCAGACTTTAAGATTCAAATGCACTCTTTTATCTGCTCTACGCCAACGAGAGAGCTTGAGTTATCAGAACACATCTCATTTAAATGGCTAGATGTTAGTGAGCTTTGGGACTTAGATTGGGCTGCGGCTGATGTTCCTATTGTTGATAAGCTGATTAAGGAATTAGACCAATGACTGAGGCCATATCTCTTAATCAAAGCCTGAAAAAGAGCTTTATTGACAAACATTATAATGCTAATAAAAATTATCAGGCTGCTTTACTGACCAATGATAGAAAAGAAGGTAAGAAGTTTTTATCTGCCTTATTAAAGGAGTTAAATGGCTGTGATGAGTTTTATATTTCTGTCGCTTTCGTGACAAATAGTGGTGTCGCAACCATTATTAATTGTCTGCAAGAGCTTGAGAAAAGAAACGTTAAAGGAACACTGCTTGTTTCACAATACTTAAACTTTACCCAGCCTGATGCGTTAAAAAAGTTGTCCAAGTTTAAGAATATTGTTCTAAAAATTGCGACCAATAACTTCCACTCAAAAGGTTATTTGTTTAAACACGGTCGTACAAACAACGTCATTATTGGCAGTAGTAACCTTACGGCAAGTGCTCTTTGTTCCAATAAAGAATGGAATCTAAAAGTTTCAACCACTGATGATGGACTGCTGTACGAGCAGGTTATTAGTGAATTTGATAAAGAGCTTGCGATAGCGAAAGATGTTACGCCTGACTTTATTCAAGAGTATTCACAGATTTGGAATAGAGCAAAGCTACTCAGAGAACAGGTTAAGGTTGCAGCGGAAAAGGTCATACCTAAGTCAGTCACGCCAAATCAAATGCAACAGGAAGCTTTAAAAAACCTAAGTGATTCACGCAAACAAGGTAAGAGTAAAGCGCTTATTATCTCTGCAACGGGGACAGGTAAAACTTACTTATCGGCTTTTGATGTACAGCAATATCAGCCCAAGAAGTTCTTATTCATTGTGCATAGAAGAACGATTGCCGAAGAGGCAATGCGAACTTTTAAAAGCTTATTAGACCCTAAAATATCTATGGGCTTGTTCTCAGGTCAAGACAAAGAGACCGAGTGTGACTATCTGTTTTCGACTGTGCAAACCATATCAAAACAAGAGAACTTAGATCTATTTAGTCCTGAGCACTTTGACTACATCGTGATTGATGAAACGCACAGAGCAGGCGCGCAATCATACAAGGCGATACTAGACCACTTCAATCCTGGATTCTTACTAGGAATGACAGCGACACCAGAGCGTACAGATGGGGCCAATATCTTTGAGCTATTTAGTTACAATCTTGCTTATGAGATTAGACTGCATCGTGCGCTAGATGAAGGCATGCTATCGCCGTTTCATTATTATGGAGTAACAGATATTACCGTTAATAATGAAGTTATTGATGAGCATTCCGACTTTAACAAACTGACTAGCAATGAGAGAGTGAACCATATCATTGCCAAATCCAAATTTTATGGTACCGACTCTGGAGAAGTCAGAGGTCTGGTATTTTGCTCGACTAATAAAATTTCAGCCCAACTTGCCGATGAGTTTAACAGGCAGGGCTATCCTTCTATCGCTTTATCAGGTGCAAGCTCAGAGAGTGATAGGCTAGAGGCGATTCGACGATTAGAAAGTAAAAATAGTGACAAGATTGACTATATTTTTACGGTAGATATTTTTAATGAAGGTATCGACATACCGAGCGTGAATCAAATTATCATGCTAAGACCGACTCAGTCCGCCATTATCTTTGTGCAGCAATTAGGCCGAGGTTTGAGAAAGGCAGAGGGTAAAGATTATTTAACGGTTATCGACTTTATAGGCAACTATTCTAATAACTATTTGGTGCCAATTGCTTTGTATGGTGATCGTTCATTTAACAAAGATACCATTCGAAAACTGATTCGTAGTGGCAGTGACTTAATTCCAGGTGCATCGACTGTTAATTTTGACGAGATAGCTCGAGAAAAGATTTTTGAATCTATCAAAAATGCGAATATGCAAAAGTTGGCGGACTTAAAAAAGGACTACGAGGACCTAAAACATAAGACGGGTACAATCCCAATGATGATGGATTTCATCAAGTACGGCTCAAGAGACCCGTGGTTATTCGCGTCATATTCAAAGTCTTATTTAAATTTCGTTAATCGAGTTGAAGATGATTATCAAGACACAGTTTCACCAGATTTAAAGACACTTCTAGAACTGTTTACGCTTAATATCAATAATGGCAAGCGTGTTGA
Source organism: Psychrobacter pasteurii (assembly GCF_900162815.1). Lineage (GTDB taxonomy): Bacteria > Pseudomonadota > Gammaproteobacteria > Pseudomonadales > Moraxellaceae > Psychrobacter > Psychrobacter pasteurii. Next base: position 12,455 of record NZ_FUGD01000052.1, read on the forward strand.
GGAAAGTCTATTACTACGACAATTGACTGAAGAAGATAGACTACACAAAGACGATTTTATCAGTGAAATAAAAAGCACGTATGGCTATTTTATTGATGATAAGACCATTGAATCACTGCTAATTAATATTAACTTTAACTTCATCAAAAAAGACTATGACAATATCAGGCTAGAAGATGATGTCTTTAGTTTAGGTGAAAACTTAAAAACAGCATTAGCAAATAATACGTTTAAGCTATTTTTTGTTGATTCGATTGAATATTCCATTGCTACTTTTAATGCCATTTTTCCTAAAATGGAGTACGTTAATGGTCTACTTAGATATCACAAATACAGCAGGAAGGATGTTTGCCGATTATTGAACTGGGAACAAGATATCAGTAGTACCGTTTACGGCTATAGAACAAGGAATGAGGTCACGCCTTGCTTCGTTACCTACCATAAAGCAGACGAGTTAGAAGGTGATATTAATTACAACGACCACTTTATCAATCCTTCTGAGTTTGCTTGGGAATCACGCTCAAACAGAAAGCTTAGCAGTGCGGAGATTAAGAACGTCATCGACTCTAAGCGAATACTTTTGTTTGTCAAAAAAGAAGATGGTGAAGGCACAGACTTTTATTATTTAGGTGACGTTGCTATCGAGCCTGATTCGATTGAGCAAGGGGAGACTGACAAAGGACAGCCAGTCGTCCATTTCAGATTCCTGCTCGATAAGCCAGTAGAAGACTCGCTTTATGATTACTTGATTCAGGAATAAATTCTTTATTAGTTAAGTTAATAAACAAGCCCCTATCAAAGGGGCTTGTTTAACTCTAGCTAAACCATAATTAGTAATCGATTAACCGTTATAGATGATATCAAAGTGGGCTGATTAGCCTGCCGCCATCACACCACCGATGATAGCAACCACGCCACCTAACGCACGAGTGATACGGTTGTCTGATTTTTGCATAGCAGCACCTAATGCACGGCCACCGTAAGTAATGGCTAGAGTCGCTGCCACAAAGCCAATCATGTAAGTGGCGATGTTAGCGCCTGCGGCCATTTCTGTGCCATGGGCATAACCGTGAGCAACCATGAATAGCGCCACTAATGTACCGCCAATCGCTGTTGGTAGTTTGGCCAAAGTCGCGATTAATACACCAGCTAGAAGTACTGACATTGCGATACCAGTTTCGATACCCGCTAGGCTCACACCTGCCCATGCGATTGCCGCACCTAAAATCATACCGCCAGCGACGAATAGAGGGGTGCCACGCTTCATAGTGTTGTTTTGACGCATACTCCAAAAACCGATGGCAGCCATGGCTAATAAGTGATCAAGTCCCATAAATGGGTGCATCAAACCGCTCAAAAATGCGTTGTGAGTATGTAGAACCTCGCCATGGCCTGGATGCGCCAAAGCAAAAGTAGCGGTTAGCATAAGACCTGCAGTTAGCATGAATTTAGACAAGTTTTTCATGATTTTATTCCTCTAGTTATTTGATTGTTCTTGGTTAAAACGTCTGGTTATAAACGATTAAGGGTATTGTTTTTTTAGTATTTCATAATGGCCATTAAAACCATTAAATGATGATTAAAGCGTCTTAGGCATCTGCTTTTTGTTTGCCAGGACGACGCTCAGGCAGCATGCCTTTGTCTAGGATAAAGCTGATGATTTCTTCTACGCCGACACCGTCATATAAGTTAGTGAAGATGAATGGGCGCTCGCCACGCATTTTTCTCGAGTCACGTTCCATGATGTCTAGTGACGCATGAACATATTCAGCGATATCAATCTTGTTGATGATTAATAGGTCAGATTTGGTGATACCAGGGCCGCCTTTACGAGGGATTTTATCGCCCGCAGACACGTCAATCACATACAGCGTTAAGTCTGATAACTCAGGGCTAAATGTAGCGGCTAGATTGTCGCCACCAGACTCTACTAAAACCAACTCTAGATCTGGGTGACGCTGTTGTAGCTCATCAATGGCCGCTAAGTTCATAGACGCGTCTTCACGGATAGCGGTGTGTGGACAGCCGCCAGTTTCAACACCAAGGATGCGGTCTGCCGGCAGGGCATCATGCTTTAATAAGAAGTCAGCATCTTCGCGGGTATAGATGTCGTTGGTCACTACGGCAATGTTGTAATGGTCTTTTAGCGCACTACATAATTGGCGTAAAAGGGCTGTTTTGCCAGATCCAACTGGGCCACCAACGCCAACTCGTAAACAATGTTTCATAACTTATTCTTCCTTATGATGGATACACCGATGTGTAAAATTAAAATCAAACTGCCAAAGCCAAATGATGGGATAAATAATTGGCTTTTAATAAAGATTAGCTTCTAAACAGTCGTGAGTATTGCGTTTCGTGCTGTGCACTGCCCAGCGCCAAGCCTGGCATAATAGGGCCAAGCTCTTCATCGGATAGGCTAAGTGCGGTATCAACAGCAGAAACCAATTTGGGTCGTAATTGTTCATTCAAACGCTGAGCGGCAGTATGTCCAAGCGGCATGGCTTTACAAGCAGCGGCCAGTTGGTTTTCAAGCCAAGCCCAAGCAAAGCCAAGTAACGTTTGGCGTACTGGAACATGGCGAGTGTGCGCTGTCCACGCAAACATGGTGACATAACCAGGTTCTGCTGGCATGAGCGCATCGCCATTTTCAGCTTTGGGCTCAAGGTCTAAACTGGCCAGCAGCCGAGTTAACGCAAGGCCAAGTCGAATATCTTCATCGCTGAGCTCAGCCGTTTCGCGGTTGGCATGAATCCAGTTATTCCAATAGGCCAAACCATCACTATCATGGTTTTGCCAACAGCGTTGTAGTCGAGCCAACACCGGTAGTTCGCAGCGGGTCAAGCCGTCATTGAGCACGCCCTCCAACCATTCGTACAGCTCTTGCTCATTAGTTACCCAGCCCAGCTCAAACGAGCTTTCTAACCCTTGTGACCAAGCAAAAGCACCGATAGGCAGGGCAGGGCTGATTAACTGAATCAGCCCCAATAAAGCCAAGTCACTAATAGCACTGGTGGGCTCTTTAGTGTGCATGGTGATGCCCACCTTCCTGTTCGTGTGTGTGGTCATGTGCGTGGCCGTGATTATGATCGTGATCGTGTGTATGGTGACCGTGTCCATGATCATGGCTATGACCATGTGAATGGCTGTGCGCATGTTCGCGGCCAGCATGGGCATAGGCCCCTGATTCTGGGTCAAATGGGGCGTCATGATGAGTCAGCTCTGCACCCAATAGTTCAGCCAATTCTTCTAACACATGGTCGGGCGGAAAGCGTACCCAGTGACGGCCGTCTTCATCAAAGCCAATGGCCAAAGACACGTGGCGGTTACCCAAGTGATAGCAAAGGCGGGCTAGTGGCAGGCCATTTTCGATATAAGCGGTGGCCACCGGCTCATCAGCAGCAAGCACCTTAATAATCTCACCGGTTGTGGCTTTTAATAAATCACCACTGCGCAACACTGGGCCACGGTCTAAAAACAACCCAACCTCGTGTCCTTGGTCTGTTTCAGCTTTTAGACGGCCACGAATACGCAGCTCATAAGGCAGGGTGAGGGTGTCAAATATTTCGACATTGGCACTATCATGCGCAGTGTTGTCGAGTCTTTCAGTAAATTGAATCATGTTGTGTTCCTTTAAGTGATTTAAAACAAGTGATAGCGCTGAGCCAGAGGCACTTCGGCTAAAGGCTCACAAGTTAATAACTCACCATCTGAGCGCACTTCATAAGTTTCTGGATCTACCGTCAAATTCGGGCAGACATCGTTTAATTTCATGTCTTTTTTACGCATTTGACGCACGTTTTTACAGGCGACCAAACGGCTTTTTAGACCCAGTTTCTCTTCAAGACCGGTATTCATCGCAGCTTGGCTAACGAAAGTGACACGGGTTGCAGATACTGCACGGCCTAGGGCACCAAACATACGGCGATAATGGACAGGCTGCGGCGTGGAGATAGCAGCGTTTGGATCACCCATGGCTGCGCCGGCAATCATGCCACCTTTTAAGATGATAGAGGGCTTAACGCCAAAGAATTTTGGACGCCATAACACAAGGTCAGCCAGCTTGCCAATCTCAATCGAGCCCACTTCATGTGACACACCATGGGTGATGGCTGGGTTGATGGTGTATTTGGCGATGTAGCGTTTGACACGGAAGTTATCGGTGCCACGCTCTTGGTCTTCTGGCAATAAGCCGCGCTGAATGCGCATCTTATGCGCGGTTTGCCACGTACGACACACCACTTCACCAATACGGCCCATGGCTTGCGAGTCCGAGGAAATCATCGAAATGGCGCCCATGTCATGCAAGATATCTTCGGCAGCAATGGTTTCACGGCGAATACGCGAGTCAGCAAAGGCCACGTCTTCTGGAATGTTAGGATCTAAATGGTGGCACTCCATCAGCATGTCTAAATGCTCATCAACCGTATTGATAGTGTAAGGACGTGTCGGGTTGGTAGATGAGGGCAATACATTTGGCTCGCCACAGGCCACGATGATATCAGGGGCGTGTCCACCACCCGCGCCTTCAGTGTGGTACGAGTGGATACAGCGGTCTTTAAAGGCGTCCAAAGTGTCTTTAACAAAGCCCGATTCATTCAAGCTGTCCGCGTGTAGTGCGACCTGAATGTCATAGCGGTCTGCCACATCAAGCGCGTTACTGATGGTGGCTGGTGTTGCTGCCCAGTCTTCGTGAACTTTTAAGCTCATCACGCCGGCTTTGACTTGTTCTTCAAGCGCCTCTGGCGTACTGGCACTACCTTTACCCAAGAAGCCGATATTGATGGGTAGGTCGTCGACGGCTTGCATCATTTTGCCAATGTGCCAAGGGCCAGGGGTGTTGGTCGTTGCAACAGAACCTGTTGCAGGACCAGTACCGCCACCAATCATAGTGGTCAGACCACTCATTAACGCCTCATCAACTTGCTGCGGGCAGATGTAGTGCACGTGAGTATCAACGGCGCCCGCAGTTAGAATTTGGTTTTCACCAGCAATAATTTCAGTGCCTGCACCAATAATGATATCGACATCTGGCTGTGTGTCTGGGTTACCCGCTTTACCGATGGCAGCGATACGCCCGTCTTTTAGGCCCACATCTGCTTTTACAATGCCCCACCAGTCGATAATAATAGCATTAGTGATGACGGTATCCATCACTTGGTCTGAACACAGCTGACTTTGCCCCATACCATCACGAATGACTTTACCGCCACCGAATACCACCTCTTCACCATAATGGGTGTGGTCTTTTTCAATCTCTACCCAAAGCTCGGTGTCTCCTAAACGGATACGGTCACCGGTGGTTGGGCCATACATGTTGGCATAGGCGTCGCGAGATATTTTCATCGTGTTTCTCCTGAATCTGATTTGGCATCTAAATCACCCATAACCTCACCTCTAAAGCCAAAGATACGGCGCAGTCCAGTATAAGGCAGTAGGGAAACCTCACGTTTTTGGCCCGGCTCAAAGCGAATGGCAGTGCCAGCTGGAATAGCTAGGCGGTGGCCGTAAGCCTTTTCACGATCAAAGCTCAGCGCGCTATTGGTTTCTGCAAAGTGATAGTGAGAACCCACTTGAATTGGTCGGTCTCCCGTGTTTGCCACTTCAATGACGAAGCTGTCGCGATCGGCACACAGCTCAATGTCTTCTTTTCTTAATTGATATTCACCAGGAATCATGGTGCTCTCCTTAAGCGTTAGCTCGTGTTAGATAATCGGGGTATGAACGGTCACCAATTTGGTGCCGTCGGGGAAGGTGGCTTCGACCTGAATGCTTTCAATCATTTCAGGGACCCCTTCCATCACATCATCACGAGTTAGGATTTCGCGTCCTGCGCTCATCATTTCAGCGACAGTACGACCCTCGCGCGCGCCTTCCATGATGGCGCAGCTAATCAGCGCAATGGCCTCTGGGTAATTTAGCTTAAGCCCTTTTGCTTTGCGGCGTTCGGCCAACAAGCCGGCGGTGAATAACATTAATTTATCTTTGTCTCTTGGGGTAAGTTCCATGATGTGCTCCGTTTTTATTGCTATTGTTCTTTAGGTCTTATGCCGAGCAGGGCATAAGCAAAGGGAGAATGTGGTTTTATTAGACCGTTTTTTAATACATATTTTTTAATACAGGGTTTTAATACATCGTCTTTATAAGTTAGCAGTCGAGATATTGGGTTAACACTAGGTCAGCCAAATACGAGGTGTCACTGACTCAACACCAATTAATCTTGGACGCAAAATGTCACGCGCCTGTTGGAATAACGCCCATGCCTCATTACGCTCCATGCCCAAATAGCGCAGTAATAACACACCGCGGCGATGGGTTACTGCCCAGTTGTGGCTGGCAGGAATTTTGTCGCGTAGTTCGGTAATGGCATCGGTTGGATTCTCAAGTCCCACCGCCCATAGGGTAGCGTGAACGGTTGAGCCGCCTTGCCCCCATTTGCCTAAGAAACGTGGATGTTCAGGGTCGATGGATTGACGTTCTAGCCAAAGTGGTAATCCATTTCGGGTGAGTTTAAACTGCTGCTCAATGATGCCGCTGACATAAGGTAAGTCGCTGGCAGGACGGCCTAAACCAATGATTTCCCAGCCCAAGCACTTTGCGGTTTCGGCCAAATCAATTTCAACCGTTTGTACACCACGTGAGCCATCGAAAGCCAAGGTTTCTTGCGGAAGCCATTCAAGCGTAGCGCCATCTTCAACTTTCAGATGCGTGTGCTGCGCCCAAGCCACGCTATTACTGTCGGCGCGGTATAGCTTGTTTGCCGCTGGCGTGGTGAGTAGCGCATGGGCATTTTCAGAAACCGTCACGTCAATGGTTAGCGAGTCACCACTGGCAATGCCGCCTGGGGGATGTAGTAGGTAAACGTGGCAACAGCCATCGCGTCCTTCAGGGTAAAAGGCGCGCTGTACGCGAAGTGGGCCATAATGGCGAGCCACATTCATGCGGGTGATGCTGGTATTCGCTTCAGGATAGGCGGCAAACCCTAAAGTTAAAGAGGCTGGCCAATGGCGACTGGCATCAAAACGATGCCCATAGTCGACAACCTCCCCTGTAGATGGGGGAGCGAACGATAAACGAGTCATGCCGTAAAGACCTTTGGTATGAGCACAGCACATCAAAACGCTGTGCCAGTTTATGTATATAGAATAATAGTAATAAGCTGTTAGTTAATACTGATCGTTACTTATAAGCTGAGCATAAGGCGCTCAGTAGATAACGGGAAGTTATCGAAGTAGAGAGGTGTCCCTCTTTATTTGATTGTCATATCTACTAATAAGCAGTGTATTAATAGACAAAACACAGCGCAGGGGCTGAATATAAAGCGGGAAGATAGATATAAGTAAGTGTAAAACGTAGTATAAATAACTATAAAGCAGTGGTCATAACGAACGGGTCGCTATTTAATGTTGCTTTTATAATCCTTATATTAGACCGTGTCAAGTAATTTTTTAAATAAAAAAACCATCAAAAAACAGTCTTTAAATCCCTTTAAAAATCAATGATTTGTTTTGAATATTAGCATCCATTTTACTGCGAAAAATCATCCTGATTTTCGTTGGAATATAAACCACGTTTGGTCTGATAACACGCTGTCCTATCGTGACGTAGCGACACAGACAGCGACACCAAACCAATGTCTTGAAAGACGAGGCGGGGGCGTGATTTCAATGACCTAAATCACTCACCCAAACTGCGCTTAAAAGCAGGAGGTAAATAATCCTCTCGTTTGGTTTCAAGCTCTTTTCTTAGTTTATCTTCGTTTGCTAACAACTCTTTTGCTTCCTGCACTCTTTTCTCAAATATGCGAATTTCCTCTTCAATCGAATCCAGTTTCTTCTTAATAATTGCAAAGTATTCATCGTCGGTCACTTGATCAGCAGTCGCATGATTCATACCTGCTGTTGTCACGTTTCGGTCATCGTCAGCGGCTGGAGGATTAGTCTCAAGCCTGGTTGCTTTTGTTTTAGGCGTTGTCGATGTTTTTAGTGTCTTATGAGTGGTGATGCTCTCCGTATCTTCATTTTTAATCTTATTGGCCTTTCGCCAACTATCAAGCGTGCCGGTGTTGACGTTGTGATACATCGCCAACGCTTTTTTGGTCATCGTGAGATTGTGGCCTTTTGATAGTAATTTATTTAATTGATCAACGATGCGCTGTCGGTCTTCTGGGTAATATACGCTTTTGCCAGACTCTGTGGTGTGCTTGGGTGTGAATTTTTCTAAATTCTTAAGCAGCTTTTTATTGGTTTTGGTTGCCGCTTTTGGATTAATGGGTTTAACAGAAACTTCAATATCAGTATTGTTGGCTGTATCAGCACCCGAGGTTTCATTGATTTTTTTAGGTTTAGGTGCTTTGGTTTTCATACTGAATATCCCTTACATTTAATGGTTTTCTTATTCAGTTAGATTAGACCTTAAACTGATGTATAGTCAACCCTGTTTACCATGTGATTACTTTTATACTGTTTTTGGTTACTTATGAAGATTTTTAGCTGAGGGCAGGGTATCAGATTCTATAAGATAAAGAGGAAAGTGAGCTAATAGTAAAAGCTATAGGAAATAAAGTATAGGCAATAAAAAACCCTTACAGGCTATGAGCTGTAAGGGTTTTTAGTGTTGGTACCGGTGGTCGGACTTGAACCGACACGCTTTTAAAGGCAACGGATTTTGAATCCGTCGTGTCTACCAATTCCACCACACCGGCATGTAGGGTAGCAACTTTAATATGTGCTTGATAGGTGGCGTATTATAACAACTTCTCAAATGTGGTCAAGAAGTTTTATTACTAATTTTGCCACCCTCATTATTTTTAAGCGACTGTCTAGCCTACGAAAGCACGCTCTACAACGTAGTCAGCAGGCTCGCCCATACGTGGCGATACGGTTAGGCCGTAGCCATCTAAAATCTCAGAGATGTCAGCGTTAAATGGCATACTACCGCATACCATTACACGGTCATCTTCTGGGTTGATTGGCGGTAAACCAATGTCTTCAAACAGCTTGCCAGACTTCATTAGGTCCGTAGTACGGCCTGTATTGCGGAAGTCTTCACGCGTTACTGTTGGATAGTAAATGAATTTCTCACGGAACCATTCGCCAAATAGCTCGTCGTTTGGTAGCTCTTCTTCAAACATCTCACGGTACGCTAAGTCTTCTACTTTACGCACGGTATGGCATAAAACGATTTTATCAAATCTCTCAAACACTTCAGGGTCACGAGACAGCGCTAAGAATGGGGCAAGACCAGTACCTGTCGCTAACATATATAAGTGTTTGCCAGGAAGTAGGTCATCTAAAACGATGGTGCCTGTTGGTTTTTTACTGATGATAAGCTCATCACCCACCTGAATATGCTGTAAGCGAGAGGTCAATGGGCCATCTTGAACCTTAATCGAAAAGAACTCTAAATGCTCTTCATAGTTTGGGCTTGCGATAGAGTAGGCACGCATCAATGGCCTACCATCTACCATAAGACCAATCATGGCAAATTCGCCATTACGGAAGCGTAGACCGGCATCACGTGTCGTTTTGATAGAGAATAAAGAATCATTCCAGTGGTGTACATGAGTCACTGTTTCAGTATGGAACTTTGACATATAGGCCTCAACAATTAATGATGGCTGGAGAGTTTAAGAACCCACTTAATATAAGCGAGTAACACTGTGTTTGTAGTAGGATGTTCGTACTATGACGTTTAAAATATTAACTATTTATTAAAAATTACGGTTTTGAGCAATGGTTTTCATGGATTGAAAGCATTACACGATAATTTTAAAAGCGCATATGATAACAAATTATTGCTTATCATAACGGTAAAGAGGGTAAATTTCGCTCAAAGCGTCATAATAAAATGGAATAACAGATGTTGAAAATAATATAAGCAACTATTTTAAGTCTGTTTTTTTCAAGCTATTAAGCCCTTTGAGTATCAGACAGCACCGATGCCTATAAGGCTCAGTATCTTTACACGTCTAAATCAATAATAATAGGGTTGCTAACCTGCGCTATTAAAAAGAGGAAGTATACTATAGTAACTGGTCTATTAGTGTTATTGGGATGTTTGAGACCGTTATCAAGAGTAACTTTTTTAGAGCCAGCATTAATTATTGTCTAATGTTCTATAATTTGCCCTTATAATTTACTCCTATAGCTTACCCTTATAATTTGCCCAAAGGTATTAACGACATTCATGTCTCAAGAAGAACTATTACTGACACCAAATCAGATAACTTTGCCTATTATTGGCTACCATCGTTCGCCTTTGTCGCAGAAGTTTGGTATTCCACGTCAGCCAAACCTAGTGGCATTGTCCAGTGTTATTGAGTTTATAGCTCCTTATGATACGATTGATGCCTTCGAAGGGATTGAAGCTTTCAGCCATTTATGGATTACTTGGCATACGCATCACAACCATTTAAAGCAGACTTCACAGGACAAGGCTCAAACGATAGATAATGAGTTTAAGCCCAAAGTTCGTCCTCCAAGATTGGGAGGCAATACCAAGCTTGGGGTGTTTGCCACACGCAGTACCTATCGTCCGTCCCAAATTGGCTTGTCGGTGGTAAAGCTAATAAAAGTTGAGGTGGTTTCAGGTGCAGTACGGCTACATATTAGCGGTGCTGATATGGTAGACGGCACACCGATTATCGATGTTAAGCCTTATATTGCTTATAGTGATGCTATCACTGAGGCAGTCAGTGGGTTTGCGGCCGATAAACCGCAATTAAAGCCTGTGATACTCAGTGATAATGCTAAGCAACAACTCACGGAGGCTATAGATCAACCTTCTAGCCAACTGACCGAAGAAGATGGCGATATTATTTGTCAGCTTATCGCACAAGACCCCAGACCGGCTTATCGTCAGAAGCAGTCTGAAAGGGTATTTTATATGCGTTATAAAGACTATGACATTTGCTTTCAGACTCATGAAAGTTTATCCGCTGAGACTCAGAGCTTAATTATCGTATCGATTACAGCTCTAGAGTAAGCCAACTTGAATTTGGTCAGTCAATAGCGATACAGTTAATAAGCTATTAAGTAATGGGTTAGTAAACCTAGAGACGACAAATCCTCTTCATTATCCAATATCCAATTTATCAACTTTTTAATCCATCAATTTAAAAAAAGAGTAACTATGTATACAGACAGTCATTGTCACCTAAACCGCTTAGATTTAACCCAGCACGACGGAAAGTTAGACGGGGTTATTGAAGCCATGAAGCAAGCCAAAGTGAGTCGTGCCATGGCCATTATGTGCGACTTTGCTGAGTATGATGAGATTTATGACATCATTACCAAATACGGCGATGACCAGCTAAATCTTGGTATGAGCGTGGGCATTCATCCCTGCGAGGACTTAGAGGTTTTAAAATCAGCAACGGTGGAGCGTCTAGTAGAAACAGCAAAACCTGATCATGTCTGGGCCATTGGTGAGACGGGTCTGGATTACTACTGGAGTGATGAGAATAAGCAGGAGCAAAAAGCCAGTCTAGCGCGTCATATCCATGCCAGCCAGCAGTTAAAAAAGCCCCTTGTGGTGCATACCCGTGAAGCCAAGCATGACACGATTGATATCCTAAAAGCTGAAAAAGCAGAACATGGTATTATTCATTGTTTCACCGAAGATTGGGATACTGCTAAGAAGGCTTTGGACTTAGGGTTTTATATCTCATTTTCGGGTATCGTTAGTTTCAAAAATGCCCAAAGCTTAAGAGATGCTGCCTTAAAAGTGCCAAGAGACCGTCTGCTTATCGAGACCGATAGCCCTTATTTGGCGCCTGTTCCTAAGCGTGGTAAGTCGAATGAGCCTGCGTATGTGCCTTATGTGGCCACCTGTTTGGGCGACTTATTTGGCATAAGTAGTGAAGAGGTAGGGGAGCTTACCACAAAAAATTTCGAGGATTTACTGGCACAAGCTTAATAAAATGGGTATGCTATGCAGGGTATGACTAATCAGTCATAAATTTGTTGTGGTTCCGGGCCACTTTTATAGTGCCTGTTAACGTAGATATTATTCATCAAAGATTATACAAGGTTGGGCGTTTTCATGAGTAGGCAGCAGCAATTTAAGAACCGTGAAGAAAAGATTTTAGAGACCGCTGAGCAACTCTTACTTGAAGCAGGGAGTGGCGATATAACTCTAGACAGTTTGGCCGATCAGCTAGACTTGGCGAAGGGGACTTTATATAAGCACTTCTCAAGTAAAGATGAATTATATCTGCGAATCATCATTCGCTACGAAGAGCAATTATTTAACATTAATAAAATCGATGACAGCGTCTCAGCTGGCGTGTCACGTATGATTCTTCAGCAATTGATGAGCCCACAAAAGGCCTTATTATTTAACCAAATTGAAGAGCGTCTGGCAGCCTCGGCTCAAGGCTTAAATAGAATGTTTGGTGAGCTATATGAGATTAGACGCGCACGTATGAAGCGTCTGATAGACCTTACAAGCCTATATTTGCAAGAGCAAAACAGTGGTTTGAGTACCCGAGACTATCTATCGACCATTTGGGCGATTGGACAAGGTGGGGCGAGCCTTCTAAACTCAAGCTTCTATCAGCGTTATTTAGGGCGTCGTGACACCCTAAGAGTGGCTTTGGTGCAGCAGATGTTAGACTTACCAAAGCAGTATCCCAGTGTGGATGAAGCTGATGAGGATATGGTGGATTTGGTGAACCAGATTGACTCTGAAAGCGAAGCACACTTACAAGCCCAAAGTTCCTAAAATACTAAAAAAAGCCCTCTAATCTTAAGATTAGAGGGCTTTTTTATGGTTGTTACTTTTATGGTTAAGAGCTTTATGTGCTTCTCAACTATTTGAGTAACGTATTTGAATGACTTATTTTGATAGTTTGTTTCAATAAATAGTTGGTTTCAGTAGTTTGTTTCGATAATCAGTCATCTGCCAATAGGGTGGCTTCATTAGAGCGCCAATTCTCGGCACCATAAAACAGCATTTGGGCTTGTCTGGTGCACTGTCTTAACATCTGCTCTTTTTTATGTTCAGAGTTTTTGACATCGTCTTCTTCGTCATCATGCGCTTGAGAGTAGGTCAGGTCAAGCCAATCAATAATCCAAGTCAAAAATAGGTTTAAGCCGGCCTCAGCAAGCAGGCGTCTGTCTTCAGAATTGATGTGCTGGAAGGAAGGCTGGATGCCTAAGTCTTCCCCCATAATTTTCGCAAAAAGCTTAATTTGGGCATCAATGGCATTACGCACCGACTCTGAGCCGCCAAAGCGCTCACTGACCAAAAACTGCCAGTAGCGGGGGTGTTCATCGATGGAGGCGAAGAACAACTGGATACTCTTGGCGATTTGGCGGTCGTAACTGCGTCTACGCCCCATCTGTAAACCACTACGTAACGTGGAGAGTGCCTCACCTAACTCCTCTTCCACTAAGCAACGGCCTAGAGATTCCATGTCATCAAAGTGACGATAGAAAGCTGTTGGAACCACACCCACTTCTCGAGTGACTTGACGTAAGCTAATCGAGGCGAAAGATTGGCCCATCATACAAAGATCAAGTACCGCATTAAAGAAGGCTTGACGGGTCTGCATCTTTTTTTGTTCGCGGCTATTTAACGGGCTATTACTGCTGCTAGTGCTGGTCATGATAAACAATCTCAGTCGAAAGTAAACATTAATGTGGGTCGTAACACCTGTTAACCCACACAGCTTGCTAACTTCAAGCTTACCATATTTTATCCCCAATGCCATTTAAATCCTGAGCCAGTCGGTAGGCCTCATGATCATTCATACCGGTTAGGTAGTCTAAGATATTTAACGCATTTTCATAGACGTCCATACCAAGCTCTCGGTTTAAAATATGCAAGTGTTGGTTTAATAATTGAATCAAATGCTTTTGTTCAAAGTGAGGGGCTTGCTCAGTAATTGGCAGTAGGGCTAAGGGCATAAATGCGTCCAACAAAGTCTGCAGACAGCGATTGGCCATCAGCTCCATACGTATCTTGCTGGGGTGAGCAAAAATTTGGCTCGAGGCTAAGTTTTTGGCCCTATTGATACCTTCACTCACGCTTGGCTCACAGTGATCAAATAAGCTGCCATGCATTTCCCCTGCCAGCATGGTATCGGCATGGGTAACGAAGGCTTCTGTCACCTTATCTACCAAGCGCATCATGGCTCGGCCGCGTAACGCTGCTAACTTTTGTACAATGGGCGCATTATGAGTCACTTCGGGTGGCGCGCCTCGTGAACCAATGAGCCCCATCATTAAAGGCTCCACTTCCTCATAGCTGATCATATCCAAGTGAATACCATCTTCTAAGTCAATGAGGGCGTAGCAGATGTCATCTGCAGCTTCTAACAGATAGGCCAAAGGGTGACGAGCATATCCCTCATGATCAAGAGCGTAAGGTAGATGCAGTTGACCAGCTAGCTTATCGAGTAAGTTGGCATCATTGTTAAAGCAGCCGTATTTTTTGATATCTAGAGCCCGGATAGGAGTAGGGGTCTGAGTATCAGTGTCTGGCTCTTCAGTTTGGTTGCTGTGCTTGGCCAACCAAGGATACTTCATAAAAGCGCCCAAGGTAGCACAGGTCAGGCGCATACCGCCGCGATCAGGGTGATGCTCATTACGGGTCAATAATCTAAACCCTTGCGCGTTGCCCTCATAGCCCTGTAAGTCTAAGCGCTGAGCTGGGGTCATGTGGCTCAAAAAAGCCTGTTGACTGGGCTGATTAAACCAGTCCCTAATCGCATATTCGCCGGCATGACCAAAAGGGGGGTTGCCAATATCATGAGCCAAGCAAGCCGCTTGCACAATCACCCCAACATCCCCCACGCTAATACCACGAGGCAGCCCCTCAGGTAGCTTGTCCTGTAGCTTCTCGGCAGCCATCATACCCAGTGAGCGGCCAATACAAGAGACTTCTAAAGAGTGGGTAAGCCGAGTATGAATGCCCATCTGATTGGTCAGTGGGTGGACTTGGGTCTTCTGGTTAAGCTGTCGAAAAGACTGGGAAAAAATAAGTCGGTCATAGTCTTTGTGAAAGGGAGTGCGCGACTTCTCTTGTGACAGATCTTTTTTGATACTGCCCAGACGGCGGTCAGTGAATAGATAAGACCAGCGTTTGTGCGCAGACATACCTTTTAAGCTTGAGTCATTTAAATGAGCGTTTAAGTTTAGGCTGGGCTGAGTCATAAATCACCAAATCAACAAAGTAAGGATAAGTTGTGATTAGCATAACAGAAAAAGCCGATAAGTAACTTATCGGCTTTTTTTGGTTTGATGGTACTAACTACTAATGAGAGTTTAGGCTGTTTTGGCCCAAAAGCAATTAGAGTTATACGTTAAATCTAAAGTGCATCACATCGCCATCTTGAACGATATAGGTCTTACCTTCTAAGCGAGATTTACCCGCAGCGGCAGCTCCTTTTTCACCACCATGCTCGATGAAGTCTTCATAAGCGATAACTTCAGCACGAATGAAGCCACGCTCAAAGTCAGTGTGGATCACACCAGCGGCTTCAGGCGCCGTAGCACCCACTTTTACGGTCCAAGCACGAACTTCTTTTACACCGGCCGTGAAGTAAGTTTGCATATCAAGCAGTTTATAACCTAAGCGGATTACTTGGTCTAAACCGGCTTCTTCCATGCCCATACCCTCTAGGAAGTCCGCTTTATCAGCTTCATCTAACTGAGAGATTTCTGCTTCAATTTGGTTGCACAGAGGCAGGACGATGGCATCTTCTTGGGCTGCGTAGTCACGTACAGCGTCTAGGTAAGGGTTGTTTTCAAAACCATCTTCGCTCACGTTAGCAATATACATGGTCGGCTTTAAGGTAATTAGACCATAGCTTTTGATCAGTTTTTTCTCATCATTGTCTAAGTTTGCACCGCGCGCCGCTTTACCTTCGGCCAATAGAGGTTCAATTTTTTTGAACACTTCTAAAGTAGCTTGAGCGTCTTTGTCATTGCCTTTGGCTTTTTTGGTTAAGTTAACGATAGCACGCTCAACCGCTTCTAGGTCAGCCAACGCAAGCTCAGTGTTGATGGTTTCGATATCATCAATAGGGCTAACACGGCCGTCTACGTGAATTACGTTGTCATCGTCAAAGCAGCGAACCACGTGAGCGATGGCATCAGTCTCACGAATGTTGGCTAGGAATTGGTTACCCATACCTTCACCTTGTGACGCACCGGCTACCAGACCTGCAATATCTACGAACTCCATAGTGGTCGGTAGGACACGTTCAGGTTTTACGATTTCAGCCAATTTGTTTAAACGAGGATCAGGCACAGGTACGATACCTACGTTAGGATCCTTGGTACAAAAAGGGAAGTTTTCGGCTGCAATACCGGCTTTGGTTAAAGCATTGAATAAAGTTGATTTTCCAACGTTTGGTAAGCCCACGATGCCACAATTAAAGCCCATGTTCTGTCTCTCTTAATCTAATTTGATAAATAAAATAAATGGAATACTTAATACGGATACTAAGATTGATATAAAAAAACGGCTGTTGAATACAGTGATTGTGACTCATACTGACCCAATATAGTCATCTTTAGTGTCAGATCTAGTGTCAAATCATTGTTTAATAGAAGTTAGGTAAATAAACAGGTAAATAAATTTAGCGCGTATTGTAGCAAATATTGTCTGAAAGAGGGTAAGCTATTGCTCATCACCGCTATGATCTTCAATTAAGCCTACCATCACGCCCATGTTCTTATTATCTTGATGAGAAATGTCTGGTGCGTATAGCGCCGACGCTATTCCCCCATCTAAAAATAACGCGTTATTGCAGTTTAGATCTTCTTTAAATAAGCTAGCAAATTGATAAAAATTAACCGGCTCATTACTGGTGACGAATTTTAGGTTGCCATCTTCACAGATACCCACACCATTGCGAGTCTTTTGTGAGGTGCTGGTAGGATTAAATTTGGGATGAATTTTGCCATCGATAACCAATATAGGCCCTGACTGAGTAGCATACCAAGGCTTGGCCATGCCGCTTTGTAGCATTTCATTGAGTTTATGGCTTTCGGTGATACTGACTCGGTTATTTTTATCCCACCACAATACACCGTTTGGCATCATATGGAAGTTGCCTGCGCCTTGATTTAGGTTCAGGGATAAAATCTGTGTACCTTGAAGAACGGTATAGCCAATAGGGCCAAATTCAGAATTGTACATGCCGGCATTGGTAGCAAATTTTAGCTCGCTACTTTTGGGCAGATCTGCCAATAGGTTGTTGAATTTATATAACGGCTGAATAGATTGATCTTGATCGGCCAGACGAGCATTGCCGTCTTTTTGACCCGCTTGCCATTGACCTGATTTCCAAAATAAGTGCAAAGACAAAGCAGAATCGGCTTCAAGCAGCTCATTTTGTGACACTTGACATAAGGCATGAGCAAAAGGAGCGGCCTTAGTTTCACAAAACTGCGGCTGCTCCGTGGTTGCCTCTTTTACTGACTCTATTAAGGTCTCTAACTCTCCGTCTTCACAGCCTGATAGTAGCAAGGTGCTCCCTAAAGTTAGGGCGGCTAAAGTCCAGCAGCTTTTAGGACGGAAGTAAGAGGAGAGTTTCATCATATATTAAGAGCCTTAACGGGATTATATGTCCGTGGGAAATTCCGAGTGAGTCGGGGGAGTTGCCTTTCTGGAATCTCGAGAGTCATCGTTATAAGCCACATAAGCTTCGTTATCGGCTTTGAAGCTATCAGGATCGGCCATAACCCACATTTGGTTATAGATGTCTGAACGGGCGTTCATATTCAACAAGGCGCCTTCATCTATAAAGTAAAAACATCTTGATAGCAGCTTAATTGAGCCATCACTCATACGTCTTGCCACGTGATACGGGTGCAATTCATAAGGATGAGATAGACCCACTGCGCCTACGAAGTTTGCCAAAGATTTTAGCGTGTTTTTATGGAAGCTTGCCACACGATCTGACTTACTTGGCACATCTAAAGCTTTTTCGCGATAAGGGTCTTGTGTGGCCACACCGGTAGGACAAGTGTTGGTATGACAAGAGCGAGACTGGATACAGCCAACTGCAAACATAAAGCCGCGTGCCGAGTTACACCAGTCAGCCCCAAGAGCCAACATTTTCGCAATATCAAAGGCTGATACAATCTTACCGCTCACCCCGATTTTGATTTTATCACGAATGTTTGAGCCCACTAGGGTGTTATGCACAAATAAGAAGCCATCAATTAATGGCATGCCGAAGCTGTCCATAAACTCTACCGGTGCAGCACCAGTACCCCCTTCAGCCCCATCTACTACGATGAAGTCTGGGTAGTTGTCTTCTTCAATCATGGCTTTAACGATGGCCATAAATTGCCAAGGCTGACCGATACACAGCTTGATACCCACAGGCTTACCACCCGATAACTCACGCAGTTGCTGCCAGAAGTGCACCAACTCACGAGGGGTGTTAAAGGCAGAGTGAGTGGATGGCGAGATGCAGTCTTCCGCCATAGGAATACGGCGGGTTAAGGCAATCTCTTTGGTGATTTTTTCTGCAGGCAATACCCCGCCTTTACCAGGCTTTGCCCCTTGAGACAGTTTAATTTCAATCATTTTTACCTGGTCGTCAGTGGCGTTTTGGGCAAATAATTCAGGATCAAAGTTGCCATTTTCATCACGGCAACCAAAATACCCGGTACCTAGCTGCCAGATTAGGTCACCGCCATATTTACGGTGGTAAGGACTAATTGCCCCTTCACCTGTATCATGAGCGAACCCACCCATTTTAGCGCCTTGGTTAAGCGCCATAATTGCACGGCCCGATAAACTTCCAAAGCTCATGGCGGAGATATTAAAGACAGACATAGAGTATGGCTGTAGACAGCGCTCATTACCCACCGTAATACGGAAGTCTTGAACATCTAAAGGTTGGCTGGTTTGTGATTGCAAAAACCACTCTTTATCTTTTGCGTATAAGTCGTCAAGCGTACCAAAAGCATTGGTATCACTGACGTTTTTTGCACGTTGATAAACCAAAGCGCGTTGCTGGCGTGAAAAGGGAACTTCTTCTTTATCGTTTTCGATGAAGTACTGACGAATCTCTGGACGATAACTTTCTAAAAAATAACGGATATGACCCGCAATAGGATAGTTATAAAGCACAGAGTGTTTTGATTGCAACAAGTCATAAATACCTACCACTACCAATATGCCTGACAACAAGGCCAGCCACCAGGTTTGCAGTAAGATGGCAACCACAGTTAGGATTACCACACCAAAAAATAGACCATAACGCTTTACGACACCAACTTGGTATTGGCGTTCATTGCGATCTGTACTTTCTGCTTTAGACGGGATAGCGATTCGTGATTCTGACATGAAAAATCCTTTGTCACTTTTGTTAAATACTACCAAGGTTAAAAGACAATTAATAAACGGTTTTCTGACACTACTTTTTTACATTACGTATTCTTTAAATAAGTTTTCGCTTACTTTAATCTCAGACCAAGTCATTAAAGCTTGGCATTCTAACTTGCTTTAACAGCTAGCTTTTCGTCACAACCTAGGGCATCTTGTCAAACTTAAAATATAAAAATAGCCAGCGACGCAAACAGAAGTTATCTGCCTACATTAAAGTTTATTTAATTATTATAAAAGGGATGTAAGTCGCTTAGTTATTTGTAAGTTATATACAAGTCATCAAGTGGGTTTATAGCAAGCTAATAAGTCACCTTACATTAAGCAAGAAAGTCCGTATAGTTTTTGAGCAGCGGTGTCGCCAGTGCCAGCAAAAACAAAACTGGCTACTAAAAAGTACTAGTAACCGCTAACAGGCTGGGGTTAAAGATAAATATAAATTATTTAAAAAATGACGAATATTTATCTCTATTATAGCCAATATTTGGCTTTAAACCTAATATTCGGCGGTTATTATTGGCAAGATATAACAGATATATAACACTCAGCCTTAATTGGAAGAGACGCGAGGTCAAATCTAATTTTGCCGGCCTCAATACTTAAGAATTAGTATCAGAATGTTGCTATTTTGCGATTGATTTCGTTTTTTTCTGTTATTTAATAAATGAGTCGTTATAATAAGCGCAGTTTGAAGGTGGTCTCTGTATTTAGAGGCAGGTCTTCATAACCTATAAAAATATATTTTGTTTACTTAATTTCATTAACCTTGAGGAGCTTTACATGGCTATCGAACGTACTTTATCAATCATCAAACCTGACGCAGTTGGCGGCAACCACATTGGCGCTATCTACAGCCGTTTTGAAGAAGCGGGTCTAAAAATTGTTGGCGCTAAAATGCTACATCTTGATGATGAAAAAGCTGGCGGTTTCTACGCTGAGCACAAAGAGCGTCCATTCTACAACGACCTAGTATCTTTCATGACTTCAGGTCCTGTTGTTGTATCAGTATTAGAAGGCGAAAACGCTATCGCTAAGCACCGTGAGATCATGGGTGCTACTAACCCAGCTGAAGCTGCTGAAGGTACTATCCGTAAAGACTTCGCTTCAAGCATCGATGAAAACGCAGTACACGGTTCTGACTCAGCTGAATCAGCAAAACGTGAAATTGCTTACTTCTTCGCTGATAACGAAGTATTAGACCGTACTCGTTAATTCAAGTTTTTAGCCCGTTTTTAGTTACTTATCTTAGTTATCTATTTTGGTTATCTAAAAACGCAAGGTTTTAAACGAAACGGCTAGGCCTTGGGCTTAGCCGTTTTTCATTGTTAATTCACAGCCAAGTTTTTTAGGGCTTGTTAATATGCTGACACAGACAAACCTCATGTGAGTTGAAAATTTCAGTTATAATAGCCACATAGTTATAACAGTCATATACTGTTAAACCGCTTATTTGTAGAGCCAGTTTATCACCGGTCGCCGTAAAACCACCTACTTCAGGGGGTGGATATAAGGCGACATGTACTGTAGTGAGTAGTGTTTAAAAGGTTGTAAGTTGAAATTAACCTCGGCATACTAAGTATATGAAAACACTCAAGCTACGCATTAAAGACAAGCACACAAAAGAGCTGAATCAGCTAAGCGGTTCGGTGAACTTTGTGTGGAACTATGTCAATGCGCTGTGCTTTGAGCATTTAAAACGTACTGGTAAGTTTTTTAGTGCTTATGATCTAAGTGAGTACACCAAAGGAAGCGGTGAGTATTTAGGATTACACAGTCAAACACTGCAAGCCATCAATGAAACTCATGCCAAGGCGCGTAAGCAGTTTAAAAAAACCAAACTTCATTGGCGTACTAATAGACCTGATGCCAAACGAAAATCACTTGGTTGGATACCTTTTAAAAAGTCTGCTATCAAGCATCTAAGCACAAGACAAACAGGCAAAAAAGCACTTAAATCAAAAATTCAGCTATCACTTTCTAAAGGTCAAAAGCTCATCATAGATGTATTCGATAGCTACAACCTAAGCCTATATCAAATTAACACCTTAGAGATAGTACAAGACAGTCGTAGTCGTTGGTATGCGTGTATCACCGTTAAAGACTTTCCTAAGCAAGTAAGTGGTAAGGGCAGCGTTGGAATTGATTTAGGCTTAAAAGAGTCTGCTACTACCTCAATGGGTGATAAACTTACTATTAAGCAGACTAAAAAATGGGCTAAAAAGCTTGCTATCGCTCAACGTGCTAGCAATAAAAAACGTGTTAAAGCAATCCACGCCAAAATTAAAAATACAAGATTAGACTTAATTCATAAATTCACCACCAAACTTGTCAAAGATAATGCTTTGATAGTGGTTGGTGATGTTAAATCACGCTCATTTACCAATAAAAGAACCAAGCTAGCTAAATCGACATACGATGCAGGATGGTTTGAACTTAAACGACAACTGGAATACAAATGCAAGCATGCAGGTTGTCAGTTTGAGATCGTAAATGAGAGTTACACTACCCAGACCTGCTCGTGCTGCCA